>JAIESH010000147.1 GCA_019746175.1 Candidatus Altimarinota bacterium | reverse complement strand
GTTGCTATAAAAACCGAAAAAAATCATGATGTAATCTATTTCTCACATGCTTGAGGTATTGAAGTAGAAGAAAATTGGGACCAAGTAGAATCCATCAATATTCCATTAGATTTAGATTGAGATATTCGAGGATTGCTTACTGGATGATTTCATAATATTGATGAAAAGGTTATTGATTTTATGGATGATTTGTATCGTTTTTTTGTATCGTATGGATTTGCATATCTTGAAGTAAACCCATTTACTTTTGATGGAGAAGACAATGTAATTTGTCTTGATATGGTGGCACGAGTAGATGATAGTGAGTCTTTCAAACAACGACTCAATTGGGATGAACTTGTTTTTCCTCATCCATTTGGTCCATCCAAAACAGAGGGGGAAAAATATATAGAAAAACTTGATAGTGAAACTGGGGCAAGTCTCAAATTTCGAATCCTTAATCCAGAAGGTCGTATATGGTTACTAACTTCAGGAGGATGAGCTTCTGTGATTATTGCAGATACTCTTGCGGATCTCGGATTTGCGAATGAAATAGGAAATTACGGAGAATGTAGTGGGAATCCAGATCGTGAAAATACTAAGGCCTATACCACAGTACTGCTTGATACAATGCTTGCGAATAAGATTCCATGAAAATATCTCATTATTGCTGGAGCTATTGCTAATTTTACACATATTGATAAAACTTTTTCAGGAATTATTGATGCGTTTCGGGATCGAATCGAAGATATGAAATCTCAAGATATCCGTCTTCTTGTTCGTCGTGGAGGAATTAATGATACCAAGTGACTCGAGATGATGAAAAGAGCTTGTAGAGAACTAGGTTTGCCATGTGAAATTGCAGATGGTAGTGTATATATGACAGATATACTTGAATCTATTCATCTTTCTTAATATTTGAGTTTTTATAAAAATATGTTTACTTCGTCTTCCCAAGCCATCATATATGGACGCCATCTGGATGTAGCACAACGAATGCTGGATTTTGATTTTCTTTCAGATCGCTTGCCGTCCGTTGCTTGAATTATAGATCCAAATAGTAAAAAAACATCAATTACAAAATTATTTTTTGGTCAATCAGAAATACTGGTACCAGTATACAAAAATATAGCATCTATTAAAGAGAATTCATCTATTGATACTTTTATTAATATGGCTTCTTTTCGTTCTGCGAGTGAGGCTACTTGGGAGGCTATGAAAAGTGGAATTTTTCATCATATTGTTATTATTGCGGAGGGTATTCCAGAGAGAGAAATTAGGGAGATCATCGCGTATAATGAAGCGAATGATAACTTGAGAATTATTGGACCAGCAACGGCTTGAGCTATAGCAAGCGGAGCTCTGCGAATGTGAAATTCATGAGGCTCTCTTGATAATATAGTAGCAAGCTGACTTTATAGAAAATGATCCGTCGGATTTGTTTCTCGAAGTGGCTGAATGTCGAATGAGATGTTCCGAGTTATTGGAAATCGAACTAATGGAATACATACAGGTATAGCACTTGGGGGTGACAGGTTTGTTTGTTCTACATTTCGTGATATTGTAATGGAGTATGAATCAAATCCAGAAATTCAAATGATTGTCCTTCTTGGCGAAGTTGGTTCTCGTGATGAACTTGAAGTCGTTGAACTTCTTAAAATGGGGAAAATAAAAAAACCAGTTGTTGCTTATGTAAGTGGTTCTTTTGCTGAGAAACTAACGACCGAAGTTCAGTTCGGACATGCGGGTGCCAAGGCAAATGCAGATGAGGAAAAAGCAAGTTTCAAAAACCAAGCCCTCCGTGAGGCTGGAGCGCATGTTCCAGATAGTTATAAGGATTTCGGTGATCTGATAGAATCTGTGGCAAATCAAGTTGGAATATGATTTTCTAGACAAGAAAAAGATGAAAATATAGAACAAAAAATGCAAATAATTTCGAGTAGAAAACCCACAAAATTTACCTCTACGATTTCTGATGAAAGAGGGGAAGATGTTGAATATAATCATATTCCACTTACAAATTATATTTCAGATGGAAGTATTGCTCGTGTAATTTGAGCACTCTGGCTCAAGAAAGAACTCCCAGAATACGCACTCTCCTATATTAATACTATATTAATTTTACTCGCGGATCATGGTCCAGCTGTAAGTGGAGCAACTAATACTATAGTTACAGCTCGGGCAGGGAAGGATATACTTTCTTCTCTTGTGTCAGGACTCCTTACTATTGGTCCTCGTTTCGGTGGGGCCATAGATGGAGCTGCTCGAACTTGGTATGAGGCAGTTTCTGTCAGTGAAACTCCAGAACAACTTATGAATCGTATGAAAAAAATTGGAGACCCGATACAAGGAATAGGACATAAAGTAAAGAGTAAATTCAATCCTGATGGACGTTGTGTAATCCTGAAGGATCTTGCTAAAAAAATTCCATCATCAAAATATTTGAATTATGCACTTTCTGTAGAGGCTCTTACTTTGGAGAAAAAAGCTAATCTTATTCTCAATGTTGACGGACATATTGCAGCATCTTTACTCGATATCTTTGAGTCTGTTGGTATGGATAGAGAAGAAATTCGAATGTATATTGATGCTGGTATTTTTAATGCTTTTTTTATACTCGCTCGTTCTATTGGTTTCATTGGACATGCGCTCGATCAGAAACGACTCGGCGAACCACTCTATCGTACCGCTTGGGAAGATATTCACTATGGTGAATAAATCTTTGGGTTTTTAAAAAATCCTACTCTTCCAGCTTTCCTCTAATATAGTTCTCATTTTATTTATTTACTCTTTATAAATATGTCGAATTTACTTATTTGGATAGGATTATACCTTATTGTATCCATTGCGATAGGTCTCTATGCGGGAAGAAAGGTAAAAACAGATACGGATTATATTCTTGCAGGACGTTGACTTCCGCTCTATATTGTTATAGCGACAACTTTCGCGACTTGGTTTGGTTCAGAGACAGTACTTGGCACATCTTCCACTTTTACAGAAGAGTGACTTCTTGGGATTTTGGCTGATCCTTTTGGAGCTGGACTCTGTTTGATTTTAGTGGGACTCTTTTTTGCGAAACCACTCTATGATCTCGGTGTCAAAACACTTGGTGATTTTTATAGAATCAAGTATGGTCGTACGGTTGAATTTCTTGCGAGCGTGATGATTATCATATCTTATATTGGTTGGGTATCGGCACAGATTGTGGCACTTGGACTCATATTCGATATTCTTACCGTAGGATCTACATTTGATAGTATTACTCAATTAGAATGGTCGTTTATCGGTGGTTTTATCGTTCTGGCATATACCTTTTTTGGAGGGATGTGGTCAGTGGCTTTGACGGATTTTTTTCAGATGATTATCATTGTCGTTGGTATGCTCATAGCTAGTTTCTTTGTAACGAGTCTGCCTGGCGCTGATGGTATGTTTAATGTAGTTCAACATGCTTATGAGAATGGCAAATTTGATCTTCTTCCTGAAGGTATCAGTTTTGTAGCGATAATTGGAATTATTTCAGCGGTACTCACTATGGGATTTGGATCTATCCCACAACAAGATGTATTTCAACGCGTACTCTCTGCGAACAATGCAAAAAATGCAAAGCGTTGAGGAATCATCGGAGGATCACTCTATATTGTAATAGCATTTTTACCGATTATGCTCGGATATGCAGCATTCATGATAGCACCCGAATTGATCCTCTCAACTCCAGATTCTCAGCGAATTCTTCCAGCTTTGATTCTTGAGAAAACCCCACTCTTTGTGCAAATAATGTTTTTCTGAGCATTACTTTCAGCGATTATGTCGACCGCTTCTGGTACACTACTAGCACCAAGTGCACTCTTTATGGAAAATATTCTCCGTTCTAATCTCAAACATATTAGTGATAAAAAAGCATTAATTCTTACTCGTGGTTCAGTAGTTGGATTTTTTATCATCATCATGATATTTGTCACATACAAATATAATAATTCTGAAGCAAATATTTTCGCAATGGTGGAGAGTGCCTATAAGATTACATTGGCTTGAGCATTTGTGCCACTTGCGATGGCAATAATACTTAAAAAAGTACATACAATTAGTGCTATTCTCTCTATGTTCTTCTGAGTTGGAACCTGGATTTCTCTCGAATTTTTTCTTGAAAAAGAAGAATTATTTTCTATGCCGGCTCACTTTTTTGCCTTTCTTGTATCTATAGTAGCCTTCGGTATCTGACAATTCTTATATAGATGGATCGGTGGAAAAGAGGCACCTCATCAAGAAGATATTCAATAATATTGCTTTCTATCTTTTTTCATATATTCTCCTCTCATATTCTTATTCTTTCTATGTCTACCTCCTATACTGATCTCGTCAATGTTCCATCATTTGGAAAAAAACGTGAATCTACATTCAATCCCGAGCGTGGAGAAATGGCATATTGGTGTCGTGATTGTCGTAAACAGATTGAACCAATTCATCTTGAACCTCAGAAAATTGGTAAAAAAATGAAAGAATTTCTCTACGAATGTCCAACTTGCCATGGAAGGCGAGTAGCTATAGGAAGCGCTGAATGACTCAAGGAACACTATGAGAGAAAACGAGTATAGATTTAAATATAAAAAATCTTCCTAATGACTGGAAGATTTTTTATATTTAAAATCGATTTTTCAATGCCTCAAACATTCTACTTATGATGCTTTTTTGTACTTTTTCAACGGTTGGTGGAGGAGTGCTGAGTTTTAGTGTTTTGAAAAATCATGATTTTTCGTTGTAGGTTACTTCAACTATCCAACCTTTGTCCATAAATAAGCGTACCGTTTCTTGCATAATTTTCGAGATACCTTCTTTATTTCCTGTGAGCTGGGTTTTTGTACTAGCAATTTGTTCTTCCGATTCAGTTTCAGGTGTTTCACTAAAATATTCCTTTAGATTTGCATTGAGCAATGCAAAAAACTCATTTTGAATTCTTAATATAATCGATGGTTCAATCTCAATTGAGTATGTGTTCGTATTAAAGAGATCGTTTGATAGATGTGCATTTATAGCCATATCTGAATTGGACTGTATGAATTCATCAATACTATCAAACATAGCCTCAGCAAGACCTGTAAATGCAGCTACTAATAGTTCATCTTTTTTTTGACGAGCACGTTCTGCATAATCATTTGCTGTAGTAATCGATTGCGGTTTACCAGAATCAAAACCATCAAGATGTGAAGGAGGTAGTGTATTATCCATAGTAGTTATATATTATTATAATTTATACTAATATTGTAATATGTCAAGTAATTGTGATATGTTATTTTTAAAAAAGATTTGCATTCAAGAATTTTATGAATATATATATTTGTATACTTTGTATGTATTTATGTATACAAAAGATTATGAGTCCTTCAGTTTCTTAATTCTGCATCCCTTTCATGTGTCGTCCCACTTCGTGAAGACTTGAATTCGGAGTTATGGCTCGCATCACAGATGCTCACATACATTCCGTTCGCGAATTAAAAGTTCATTTCATTCCTTTTATTTACTTACTCCATTTGGATTATGGAAAATCTCACTCACAAGGAACAACTCGTATTCCAGCAAGTTCGAGATTTTATCTCTCGAGATGAGAAGATCACTATACGTTCCCTTCAAACAATTCTCGGGTATGCTTCACCTCGTTCGATATCAGTACTTCTTGATCAGATCATGGATAAGGGATACCTCTATCGCGATACAAACGATCAGATTCGAGTTTCTCCAACATTTCAATCAGATAGTGTCGATGTTCGTCTGATTCCTCTCATTGGTACGATTGCTTGCGGTATGCCAATATTTGCTGAAGAAAATATAGAAACAGAGATTCCAGTTTCTACTCGACTCGTATCAGCTTCTAAGAAATATTTTTTCTTGAGGGCGCAAGGCGACTCTATGAATAAAAAGGGAATTGATGATGGAGATCTCGTTCTTATAGAACAAACAGAGATTCCTCAAAATGGACAGATTGTAGCAGCACTCATCAATGATGAGGCAACACTCAAGGAATTCAGACATGATGGAGATCTCGCATATCTCATTCCACATTCTGATAATCCCAAACATCGTCCGATTATTCTTGGCGATTTCTCTGATAATTTTTCAGTTCAAGGTGTATTTATTCGGGCATTCCCAGGTTCACTTTTTGCATAAATCCTACTTCATACATTACTATTAATTTCTTTTTTATGATTATCTACTTCAATCGCATTCTTCTTGGACTTATTGCTCTTACATTGATTTCATTTTCGATTTCAGTTGCATCCAATATTTAATTCTATACAATTTAACTCACCTAATAATTCACTTTTTCTATGACTGATAATAAAAAAGAAGCACTTGCCTCAGCACTTGCAATGATCGAAAAACAATTTGGAGCAGGTTCTGTGATGAAAATGGGAGACAAGATTCATCTTGATATTCAAACCAGTGGATCTGGTTCTATTGCTCTTGATGATGCGCTTGGCGGATGATATGCGAAAGGTCGCATTATCGAAATTTACGGTCCAGAATCTTCCGGTAAGACAACTCTTACACTTCATGCTATTGCAGAAGTACAGAAAGCAGGAGGTACTGCAGCCTTTGTGGATGCAGAACATGCACTTGATCCAGCTTATGCCAAATCTATTGGTGTAAATATTGATGATCTTATCATCTCTCAGCCAGATTATGGAGAACAAGCCCTTGAAATTGTTGATGCTCTTGTTCGTTCTGGTGCAGTAGATCTCATTGTAGTTGACTCAGTAGCAGCTCTAACTCCAAAGGCTGAAATTGAAGGAAATATGGGAGATAGTTTTATGGGTCTTCAGGCTCGTCTCATGTCACAAGCACTTCGTAAGGTTACTGGTGTGATCAATAAGTCTAATTCTACGGTGATTTTTATTAATCAAATTCGTATGAAAATCTGAGTTATGTTTGGTAATCCAGAAACAACAACATGAGGAAATGCACTCAAATTCTACGCATCTCAACGTCTCGAAATTCGTAAAAAAGAAAAACTTGAATCAGGAACTGGTGATGATAAAGAGGCATTTGGAAATCGCGTAAAAGTAAAAGTTGTGAAGAATAAGATTGCACCGCCTTTTCGTGAAGTTGAGATTGATGTACTCTTTAACGAAGGTATATCACTTGCAGGAGAACTTCTTGATCTTGGATCTGATAGATGAGTTATCAAAAAAGCTGGAGCATTCTATTCGTATTGAGAAACTCGTCTTGGACAAGGTCGTGACAATTCTCGTACATTCCTTAAGGAGAATCCTAAAATCATGAAAGAGATTGAGATCGCTGTTCGGGCTGCTAAGAAGTAATTGTTTTTCTTGCATTACATCAAAAGTATGATACAATAATAGTAATACTACTCTTTATGTCAGAAACACACGATTCTACATCCTTACAGAGTTCCGTTGCCTGACTCGTACGTAGTCCATTCACTACGACTTTTCGAGCTTTGCGTGAACTCACATTATCATATTTTAATTATCAAGATATTAATCCTAAATTGATTGAAATTATTAGTGGTGCAAAAAAATCTACTACATGATTGATTGAATCTCCTACAAAAATTCTAGAATCCACTAATGATGCTTCATTTAATTCTGAAGAGAAAAAGAAAGCAGCGTAAATCTCTTGTAAAAAACTTAAATCTTCCCATAATCGGGGAGATTTTTTAAATTTGAATATGCTCAAAACTACTTTTACACTTACTTCTAAAAAAGAACTTACTCATGATGTATATGAGCTCATATACAGTTGTCCTGATTTGGTTCGTGAAGCACCAAAACCAGGTCAGTATGTGATGTTTCAACTGGCTCCAGGACTTAATAGATCCTATTCTCTTTCGGATTTTACTCATGATACTTTTACTCTAGTTATCAAACGTGTACCAGAAGGAAAAGGAAGCCCTATGATTTGTAATGCTGATGTAGGTACTATTTTTTCTGGTATGATTCCACTCGGTCATTTCGTTCTTCGTGAAACCAATGTTTCAAAATGTTTTATCGGTACAGGAACTGGATTTGCTCCACTCTACTGTCAGATGCTTGGAATGTGTAACAAAAATATCACAGATACGAATGTTGCATTTATTTTTGGAGTACGAGAAGAAAAGGATATTTTCTATACTGATGAAATCGCTGAAATTGGTAAAAAATTCACAAAATTTGATTACCAGTCATATCTTTCTCGTTCTACTCTAGAGGGATATAAAAATGGATATGTGACAGACTGGATTATACGCGAAAATATTTCTTCATACCAAGAATTCTACTTATGCGGATCACCCGCCATGGTAAAAAGTGCCCGAGAAAAACTCGAGACATTTGGGGTAGAATCTGAGAGAATATTTTGGGAACAATTCTAGGAATTTTTGAAAAATTGCGAACTTCTTTGTCAGAAAAATTTGTTTCTCAGTCATTTCCAAACCCGTGAAACTCCTTTCGAAAAAATTTTTCTTTCGCGAATTTCTTGTTATTGAAAGGCCTAGATTTTTGTAAATCAATTATTCAAAATTTGGTGTTCTGATATCGAATCTGTCTTCATCAGCATCTTCATCAAAGTTATTCATAATATCCTGATTCCAACGTGATAGCGCATAGATATTATCATTGAGATTCATATTTCGCCAATCGATAATAAAATCATCTGGTGTATCTTCAGTTCATTCAATATAGTATGCCATCATTACACTATATCATTGTTCCTCTGCAATCTGGTTAATTCTTTTGATATAATCTTGTACCTTGTCGGTAAACTCTTGTCGAGAAAGTTGAGACATAATTGAATAATTACAAATATTAGATGACGCAAGTATATAAAAAATTCGCTTGAAAGCGAATTTTTTTGCCCTTATTCATGTGTATGAATTTCTGTATGAATGTCTTCTTTTTCTTCAGGGTGGTCATGTTGTCATTCGAGGAGTCGCATACTACTGATAGCTATAGTTCCAAGGATAAATACAGATACGGTAAGATATTTTTTATTGGTTTGAGAATGTATTACTGGTAGCAGATCAGCAGTAGCTACATAGAGAAGTGAACCTCAGGCAAAAGCAGTGATAAGTCCTGTGAATATGGGAGATAGATGAGAGAGGATAACATCAGATAAGATGAATCCAATAGGTGCCGCAAGTGCAAAGAGGGCTACAAATATAATTTGCATATTTCTTTTGAATTTACTTTCGCGAAAAATCGCAGCAAGAGATAGAGAAACAGGAATCTGATGAATAGCAACACCAACGAGGGTTGTGTAGCCAAGGGTTTCAGATATTCCAAATCAAGCCCTGATAGCAAGTCCGTCGAGAAGCGTATGTATAAAAATAGCAATAAATGAAACGATTGCTACATGATCATAGTGTTCATGTGGATCTTCGTGTGTGTGGTCTCCGTGCCCATGATCGTGCGCATGTGGAGTCAGTATCTCTTCGATGAGATATATAAAAAGAAAACCAAGTATAAATGCATATACAGCAAGTTCTGTTTGCTCGAGTGATTCAGGAAATATGTGTACCAATGAAACAGCAAGCATAGATCCAGCACCAAGAGCAATAAGAAGATTGAGAATGGTTCTATTAATTTTTTTAAATGTAAATAATAGAAGTCCACTTGCTGATATAATGGCGAGTATGAGAATAGGAAAAAACATATAGTAAAATGATTATGAATTTGTCTGGGCTCTGCATTTTGCAAGATCGATATTGATATGAAAAGGTTCGATTCATTCGCCGATAAATACCAGTGTATTCTTATATTCTTTAGTCGGCTTTAATTGTTCCTCTACAGTGAATCTGGCTCAGACTTTTTGAATTAAAAATACTTTTTCTCGATCATGATCGAGTCTGACGAATCACTTCACTCGATATATGGAATAGGGAAGGTCTCGGAAAAATTCAGAGAGTTTGATATGATCAAAAATATACTCACTATGGTGGACATAGTGTCACATGGATTCGCTATGTGCATGTTCATCTGTAGTTTCACTTAGTTTCTGAGCATCTTCAAGAGATATTCGATCTGTATCAAGAAGATGATCTAGGGTAATATTCTCAGTTTTTGTATTGAGAATTGGTGCATAAGCATTGACCTTTCTGATAATATCTTCAATTGATTCTAGTATTTTTTTATCTGCATTTTGTCATTTGGTAATGATGATATAGTCAGCAAATTCTATTTGTTCCAGTGCTGTTTGTGTATTTCTCGTGAGATTCCCGGTAATATTTTCAGCATCAACTAGACATATAATTGAATCGAGTTTTACTCGACCATTCATATCATTCATGAGAAACGATTGGGCAATCGGAAGGGGTTCACTCATACCAGAACATTCGATGATAATATTATCTATTTCTCTACCACTTGCAAGAAGCCGTTCGATGGCTTCCATAAAATCTTTTCTTACCGTACAACAGATACAACCATCTGAGATTTCTACAATTTCTTCAGTTGATTTTTCGATGAGTTCAGCATCAATTCCAGTTGAGCCAAATTCATTTTCTACTACAGCAATTTTTCGACCATTCGCACTACGAATAATGTGATTTAGGAGTGTAGTCTTACCACTTCAGAGAAAACCTGTTAGGATGGTGATTGGGATTTGTTTTCACATATTTTTAAAAAGTTAGCAATTCCCATTTTGGGAAATTATCAGTATACGTTTCCCATTTTTCTTTTCATTCTTTGAGTTCAGTTTCAGTGAGAAGTGCTCCATCAAGGAGTTTTTCTATTTCATCTTTGTTATCCATGATGGTAATAATTACAATTTCTTGTCGCCTATCTACATAGGGAAGATCTTTGAATTCAAGAAGTTCTACTTTGTATTCTGGATACAAATCAAGCTCAGATTCTGGTATAGCAGAGAGCCATTTTCATGCTGGATCTACACGAGTTGATCCACCAGATTGTCACCAATTTCCAGCTACATCATATCTTGATGCAAGCCAAAAGAGTCATTTGGATCTGATTACTCATGGCCATTCTTGATTCGCTAGAGTCAAGAATCTCTCTGGATGAAATGGAATATTTCTTCTATATACAAAGCTTTTTATTCCATATTCTTCGGTTTCTGGCGTGTGATTCGCATGTCATCCAGATTGGAGTTCTCTCATCCAGAGGGGACTATTTTCAGATTTTTCCATAGAAAATAATCCAGTATCGATAATCTCTTTTATGCTCGCCACTCACCAATCTGTTTCGATATATTTCGCAGTAGGCTGGAGTCACTTCAGTATTTTTCGGAGTGTCGTTTTTTCTTCTTCATTAATTAGGGAGATCTTGTTGACAATGAGAACATCACAGAACTCAACTTGGTCTACGAGAAGATCTACAATACTTCTCTCATCATCTGGACTTACTTCCCAGTTTCTGTCTTTGAGAAATTCTGGAGAAGAAAAATTCTTAAGGAGTCACTTGGCATCAACTACAGTGACCATAGTATCGAGTCTGACGAGCTTACTCAGATCAATACCACTTTCCTCATCTACATATGAAAAAGTCTGAGCAATTGGTACTGGTTCTCCAACCCCAGTAGATTCTACGATAATTGCGTTATATTTGGATTCTTCAGCAAGTTTTTTGATTTCTACGAGAAGATCTCATCGAAGGGTGCAACATACGCATCCATTGGACATTTCGACCAATTTTTCTTCTGTTTGAGAAAAAGTAACTTCATGTTTTATAAGATTAGCATCAATATTGATCTCTCCTATATCATTCACGATAACGGCTACTTTGAGTCCATTTCTATTTTCGAGAATATGTTTGAGAAGGGTAGTTTTGCCACTCCCGAGAAAGCCTGAGAGTACGGTTACGGGGATTAGTTTTTGCATAAAAAATTTACTATATTGAGATTAGAGAACTGCGCATTTTTCACATTTTCCTAGAATAGAAAGTGAATGTTCTTGTATTATGAAGCCTTGTTTTTTTGCTTCTTCAAATATTTTTTTGCAGATAGCATGGGAATCAAAACTCATAATTTTCTGACAAAGAGTGCATTTCATATGTTCGTGATGATGTCCTGCATGATTGATTTCATAGCTATCTCCACGTTCACCAATATTGAGTCTGCGAATAATACCAATTTCTAGAAAGAGTTTGATGGTGCGAAATATACTTGCTCTACCAAGTTCCTTGAAGTGCTCATGTACGTCTTGAGCTGAGAAAATATGCTTTGTTTCTAGAAAACTAAAAATCTCTTTTCGCTCTTCTGTGATGCTTTTTCCGTGGTTTTTTAAAACTGTTTCTATATTCATAATTGATACTTAGTATCAAAAATATATGAAAAATTATAGTTAAGTCAATAATAAATTCATATTCCATATATAGAAACGTAGTTACTTCTAACCTTGAAATATTCTCATTCTTGTACACATACTTTATTCAAAAATAAAAATACAGTACCAGATATACCCGAAATATCCACCAAATAAAACTATATTATACAATATTCACAAAAAAATCTTTTCCTTTGCCAATCTTATCATTTTGGGTGATTATATTGTATTTTTGCTATATTTTGATGAAATTAAAATATATGAAAATATTACAGTATACGAAAATGTATTACAACATTCTTACAGTTTGGATTTTTTTGAAAATAATCGCTTGACAAGTTTTTCATGTTTGACATAGAGATCCTCTCTCAATATCATTATACCAGATTTGCAAATCGTAGTTCCTGAATCTTTTTTCATTATTTAACTCGAGGAAAAATATGAAACCCATACAAAAATATATCATTCTTACTATTGGATTATCTCTATTTCTCTTATTGGGATATATAGCCATTCAAAATCCTTCTATATCCCAATCAGATAGAGAAGTAAAAAATACAAATTCAAATATCGACTCACAAACCAATACCCAAAAACCATCTCCTAGTCTTTCAGAGTCTGGAAATGCATGGGGAGGGAATCCTTTCAAAATTGGAACTACCATTACAGGAGAAGGAATTAAATTTGAATCATTAAGATTGGAATTCAAAAAACCAAGCACCGAGTGGAAAACCCGAACATTGAGTGGAATTACCTATGTATTTGGAGAAGGGAATCCGAAGGAAGTGATGCCGAAACGAAGTGATTACCCAACTTCTAGTGATCTTATGGTAGATTATTTTGATGGATCTCTTGTTCGTCCAAGAACCGAACAGCTCCTCAAAGAATTTCTCTCCAATCCGATGCTCGTGAAAGTAATCAATCAATGTGGATTACTAACAAGGCCAAGACTTCCTGGTATGACCGGATTAGAAGCTCAGCTTCCATACTCTCTCTATACAACTGATCTGAGTATGGAAGGGATACTGACTATTGATCCTCGTACTGGAAGAAAAGATTACAATGGAGACAAAATGAATCTTTTGTTCGCAGTACTCTCACAAATTCGCTACTATGAACATGAGCGTACTACAGACAATGTAGTCACTTTGTTGGATTGCCTTTCTCAAGATGATATTCCTGCATTTGATTTTCTCATGACTCAATATAAGGCTATTATGACAAGTACATTTAATAGTGCACTCGAAAATAGCTCGGAAACATCAGCCTTCATGAGTCAATAATCATAATATTTTTTTATTGTACCAGTAGCACCTTGTAGTTGTTGTAAAATGTAGTATGTAGTAACACTCTTGTAGTATAACTCTGTAATATTTTTTCAATCTCAAAAAGGAAATATCATGAAATTCCCGAAACACTCTGTTTCAACGGTTACTCTTTCTTCAATCATCTTGGCGCTGGCAAATACTACTAGTGCTCAGACCATCGAACGATCGGGTATCCCATATGCTGTATTCAATGCACCACTTCCAGTCGCACCATACAAGATAACATCACTTCCATCCAATGGTTCATCTCCATTTCGCACCCAGACAAAAAATTGGGGATATGGACTTCCGGGAGAAAAAGTGATTCCTTCTATTCCTTTTCTAGCTGACGATAACAAGGGCATATCTCCCGATGACATGTGTGGTACCAATTTTCCTAAACATCTTGGAACGGACTATGCTGCACCTGCAGGAACAAATGTCTATGCGATTGCAGATGGAATTGTACGGAGAGTCAACTTTTTTTCTTCAAAAAAAATCTTTGGAATTACAATCAATGTTGGTGATCACTTTGTTGTAGTGGAATCAGGGAGTAATGACAGATGGACGACGCTCTATGGACACCTCAATACCCCTGCTTTTGCACAAACAAAAGAAGGTACTACCAAAGTCAAAAAAGGTGATCTCATCGGAACGTTGTTCAATTATCGGGAAAATGGGGATGTTCCACATCTGCATCTCGGAATCCGTTTGGATAAGTATGACTCAAGTGGCGGTATCAATGCTTCCACACGAGGATATGCTTGCCAAGATCTAATCAACGCTAACAGTAATTATAAGTTTACTTCCCCAGAAGTTCTTCGTTATATTACTAACTATTGGTGATTGCAGATAGTTCTACAAATATTGGATCAATACCAATACCTCTACAAATATTACATATATAACTCTCGATATATTCCTTTTCTATCTCACTAAAACTTGTAATTCAAGTAGTAAGTGTAGAAAATGAATCTATTTATTCATACTCTTCCATGCAATGTGGAAGAGTTTTTTTAAACATAATAAAAAAATACCCATCTTATGATGAGTATTTTTTACTAAATTCAGTCTTACCTAATAAGACAAGCTGAACAAGATTTGGTTTGTTGATAGGTGTTTGACATAGTAAGTTGTCCAGAGATACGAGTGTGTGTATCATATATGGCTCCACAGTTTTCACAAAAACTAATAGTCACCGCATCATCAGCACGACCATCAGCACATTGGCAAGCAAATATAACTCGTTCTCATGCAATAGTCATCTCATGGATGAGTCCTTGTTCCTTAAATGTATCTACAATACGATAGAGAGTCGCAAGATTCATTCCAGGTTGTCATTTTTTGCCAACGAGTTCTTTTCGAAGATCAGAAAAAGTTATTCGAGAACTTTGTCCGAGGGCTTCAACAAATCTTTTACGAGGTTCTGTAACGCGAGATTCTGACATATGAGTGAGAGGGAATAGAGAATAGAAAAAAGGACTGACTTAAAAAATGGAAGTGCAATATATTGATAAATTTTATAATTGCAAATGTTTGCGCGAGGAAAATTTTTTCTTATTTTTTATTCAAAAAATCTATGAGTATAAGTCGAGCTGCTTCCGCATCTACATCACCATTTACTCCATATTCATCAAACCCAAGAAGTGCTTCGCTCGTACTGAGTCTTTCGTCATGGATCATGACTGGAAGAGTTGTAACGGTTTCAAGTTTTTTTATAAATCCACCCACTCGTTTTCCATGTTTCGACATGCTTCCATCTATATTATAGGGCATACCAACAATAATCGCCTCAGCTTTTCTCTCAGTTGCCCATTTTGGCACAATATTCAATATATCAGTAGTGCTGACCGTTTTCCACGCAAAACAAAATCCTTCTACAGAGTAGGCAAGTCCAGATTTTCGAGTTCAGTAGTCGATAGATATATAATTCATTTGATATTTTATAATTAATACTATTCTTGCTTATATTTAATATATTTCCATGAAGCTATCAAAAGATCATTCGCAAAAAATAGAAGCATGACAAGAGGTTGAGTTTGATCCTGAGGAACCAAGTAACAGAATGTATGAGGTTCCTGATTACCTTAGTGAACTTACAAATAAGGTAAAGTTAGATATTATGTATACAGTCCTATGATTATTCCCAAATCCATGGAATATTTCAGAAGAAGATATTCAAATGACGCTTATTGAGATTGATTCTGAATGAAATAGAAAACTATGGACTCAATATTTCCAAGAAGCTCTAAAATTACACAATACAACTATGCACTAGTCTACGATTTTTACTTCGATAAATACTTTTGCAAGTGTATCACGAGTAATATGAAGATATACCATATGACGTCCAGCTGTTTTGATATGAGTAGTATTGGGGAGTTTGATATCTTTTTTCTCGAATTTAATCTCAAATTTCTCGAGTATTCGTGTACCGATAGTATGTTCATCGAGTCAGCCAAATACCTTGGTTCATTTTCCTCTGAGTGAAAATTCTAATTCTTGTCAGTCTAGAAGTTTTTGTATTTCAAATGCTTGTTCCAATCTTTGTCTTGCTTGATCTTGGGCTCGTTTTTTATCTACTTCGATTTTTGCGAGTCGATCAGGAGTAATTTCTCTGGCCATTCATTTTGGTATGAGAGAATTGCGGGCTTGAGGTGCTGATATCTCTATAATAGCTCATTTTCGTCCGATGTGTGCGATATCCTGAAGGAGTTCTACTGTAATCTTATTTGCAGCCATTTTTGTTATTAATTTTAAAAAATATCTTCCAGTAAAGTATATGGAAGATATCTAAAAAGTGAAGTTTTTATACAGTAAATTTTGGACAATCAGCACTTTCAACGACTCGCTTAGGTCATTCTGAATTTTTCGGATCAGTACTAATTATTTGCATACAAGCTCATTCTGTAATTAGTTTTCAGTCTTTTGTTTGAATCTTTTTTAAAATGGAGATATATGTTTCAACGCCTTTTATTTCATAGCGTTTTTTTATACTTGTACCATCAGCACAAGTGAGTTCTGCAAACATAGTTTTTTCACTTTTATTTCACTCAATAATAATCAAACAATCACTTCACGTTTCAATTTTTAATTTCTCTTCTGATAAAATTTGGTTCATAGAAGTTATAATGTTGTCTTTTTGAATCTCGATAGGATTCTTTTGCATACATCAGCTTAATACTGCAACAGCTAGGGAAGTCGTAATGAATTTGTTCATAAAATTTTATTTTATATAAAATATATAATTTATTAAATAAGTCAAGTTTACTGAAATAGTATTATTCAATTGAGGAACGGGGGTTTATTTTTTTCAAAAAGTTTTGACTTTTATGGCTTTTCACTATAATCGGCGAACCAGAACACTGGGGTGTCGCCAAGCGGTAAGGCAGCGGACTTTGACTCCGCCATGCGTAGGTTCGAATCCTACCACCCCAACCATTTTATGTAGCAAAAAAACTGTCAACCCATTTTTCTCGACTTTCTCAGTTTTTTCGATACAATGCCAACTTCATGTCACGGAAACAGTTTTTTAAAACTAAACAATTGTTTCTGGATATGATCCAGTCTTATTTATCTTGCTTCGTTATGAGGTTTCCAAGTATCTCTCTAGAGAGATCCCTCGTATGAGCCTAATTTTTCATTTTATGATAGCAGTTGTAGAAATCGGTGGTAAACAATATACAGTAGAACAAGATATGACAATCGTTGTAGATCGTCAGGGTGCAGATGTTGGAAGCACAATTACTCTTCCTGCTCTTCTTCTTGCTAGCGTAGATGGTAAAACTGTAAAAGTTGGAACTCCAACTGTTGAAGGTTCTTCTGTTTCATTCAAAGTTGATGAACACCTCAAAGCTGAAAAAATTCGTGTATTTAAGATCAAATCAAAAAAACGTTATATGCGTACTCAAGGATTTCGAGCATACCAAACTCGCCTTA
>JAIESH010000018.1 GCA_019746175.1 Candidatus Altimarinota bacterium | reverse complement strand
TCAAGGATTTCGAGCATACCAAACTCGCCTTACAGTAACTGCTATTGCATAATTCCCGATACTATAGACGATACGAATATAGAAGTAGAAAATATCTCGTTTACGAGATAATTTATCCCTAAAATACTAGATTGTCCTTACGTCCAAATCATAAAGCTCGTCAAGCACGAGCTGGTAGAGCTAATATTGATATTCCATCTGTATCAGATATTTTTCGTAAATTCAAGTGGTTTACCCTTGGACTTGTAGTAATATTTCCGATATATCCTTCTCTCTCGATCCTTGGATCTGGAGGGACTGTTCGTGCTTGAGATTATGATGATTCAACAATCATTACAGCGTACAATGACTATGAGGATGAAGAAGAGGAGAATTATATATCAGATACTGGATTGATTCGAATTGGATCAGATTCATCTTCAAGTTGAAATCCAAAAATTGTCACAAAAGACAGTCTTGAAAATAAGAGTTCTGTAAAAAAACATACCGTCAAGTCACGTGAAAGCATTGCGAGTATTTCTGATAAGTATGGAGTGAGTACAGATGCAGTATTATGGGCTAATGATATCTCGATGGATGATGAACTCAAAATTGGACAAGTTCTCAAAATTCCACCTATTTCAGGAGTAATTCATAAGGTAGTATCTGGAGATACTATCTCAGAGATTGCTCGAAAATATAGTGTAAGTGGCAAAGATATTGTTTCAGTAAATACACTTCGTGATTCAGCAAGTATTCGTATCGGAATGGAACTCATGATTCCTGGTGCTATCAAAAAAACTACCGTTGCCGTAATAACTCCAGATAAAACATATAAGCCATCAGCAAAAGTAAATGTAACACAAGTTGCTACAAAGGTTAAGGACTCAAGTGATGCGAAAATAACGACAAAGGGCACTACAACTATATCTTCAAAAACAGGACTCAAGGATAGATATCTTGTGAAATATACTGGTAAATCTCGTTGATTTGTCTGATGAAATTGTACTTGGTACGTGGCTCAAAACAAAACAGTAACTTGGAGAGGAAATGCTAATGCATGGATGCGTAACGCAAAAGCTGCTTGAGAAAAAACTGGATCTACACCAGTTGTATGAGCCATCATACAATTTTCATGAGCCGGATATAATAGATACTACTGACATGTGGGAATAGTAGCTGGGATAGAAGGGGATAATCTCATTATCAAGGATATGAATTATCGTGGGCTCTACGAAGTAACTATTCGTAAGGTTCCAATCGATCATCCAAGTATTGATGGATATATTTATGTAGACTAAAAATTAAAACCTCCTTATTTAGGAGGTTTTTTTGAAAAAATATAAACATTGACTTTATTTATTTTTACTATAAAATACTAATTATAGGCACGAGAATCTCTTAATTGGTTCGATATTTGCATTTTTATTTTACATATGGTACAGTAAAAGGGTAAATCTATTTTTCTAATTATACCATATATGTTTACACGTAAACTCAACAGTCATATTGCAGCTACAGTGTTTTTTGATGCGAGAGAATCTGCTCGACGAGATGGTGATCGACAGAGTGAGAAAGCATATGAAGCTGGAGCTATCAAAAAAGAAGTAGCCAAATTGGATAAAAGAATCGCTGAATTAGAGGCAGTATTAAAACGTGATGATAATCAAGTAAGTGAATTGGCCACTCTTAAGCAGAGTAAAGATCTTCTACAAAAGCAATTTGAGGCTATCAAATTCTCAACGAAAGAAGACTTGAGAGGACTCAGAGGAGATGTTGTTGTATCAAAACTCTTGAGTCTTGATGCTAATTTTTTCAAATGAGAAATTACAAGCATGGATAATATTGCAGAGCTTATTGCCGCAACACAAAAGGCAATTGATACTAATGTTACACCAAAAAAAATTGAGGATTGGAAAAAACTTGGTTATACTGGTGAATGGTCATTTGATACAGATGAGCTTGCCGTAGCAACTTCATTTTATGAGAAAATTAAGAATGCAGATCCAAAAACAAAAGCTCTTGTTTCAGAGCTTGCTCGTGAAACATGATCGCTCGGAACGAAATATCTTAAAGATAAGCTTATTGGTGCTCGCTCTGTACAAGATGATAGTAATAATCTTTCATTTCAGGCAAAACGAATGGTGGATTATGTTAATCAAGTAGGAAAGGGAATTCCAGTAACTACTGAATTTGCTAAACTTTTCAAAACACAAAGAGATACTGAAGGTAATATTGTAAATCGTTCTGTTGATCTTTCTGATGTGAATATTCCTTCGCTTCTTAGATCACTCACAAAAGGACATAATTATGTATCGGATGGGCATTTTGGATCAAGCGAAGAATCCGCAGTAAAAGCGATTACTGAATTCTATAAAAAAAATGCAGATATTAAGCCAATATTTACTCAAATGCTTGCTTATTATGATGCGAATATGACATCAGATCATGCATTTCGTGGTATTTCTCGTCGTGAATCCCTTGAAAAATCTTCAGTAAGAACGTTTCTTGCTGATCTCAATCAGGATGGTAAAATCGGAAATGATACAACAAATAAAGAACAACGTGGTGATACAGCTTGGATCAAAGAGAGTACTCTTGCAAAATCACTCGATTGACTCACTACTGATGATCAATTAGTAAAGTGAGTAAATAATCTACTTTCAATTGCAGGTGAGCTCGTATCATATAAAGATATTGATGGTTTAATTATTGGACTTAAAAATAATCCAGAATTATATCCAAAGTTTGTTCAATGAGTTAATATCGCGCTTCGTAATGGAAGCCTTAATCAAATACTTCGCACTGGTTCTATTTCTCTTTTAGATGAGAAAACAAGTAAATTTATTGATTTTCTAGAAACAAAAGAAGGTACAGAAGCAGTTAAGAAATCTATTAAGACTAAACTTGATGCTACTAAAACAACCGTAGAAAATAATCCAAAATTATCAAATGAGGAAAAACAAGCAGCCCTCAAGGCAATAGAAGAATCAGTATCAAAAATTAATGATAAAGCATTTTTGGAACAAGTTTCACGTGATTTCTCTGTTGCTATCACTAATCATCGTCTTGGAGTTGGAGCCTCTTCAACACACTCACTTGAGTCATTCTTGGCTGATAATATGACAGTTTGAGTATTTGTAGGAAAAGAGTTTAGTGGTCCATCTGTAGCTGGACTTGGTATATCATTTGATAAAAATCTTATCTCAGGAAAAGGATATGATATGAATCTTGTATATGGTGCAGGTTGGACGAGTGTAGGTGTGACTCCATTTGTCGGACTAGCAGGCAGAATTAAAGATTGGAAACTTGCAGCTATTGGATCAGGAGTTGGTGCGGATATATACGTTGGTAAAACTCTCGGAAATCTGGATACAAGTATCACAACTGCACGAGAACTCTCTAACACAAGTGGACTCGGAAAACGATTACTTGATTTTGCAAAAGATAAAAAGATTTTGGCATCTGGAATTGGATTTTCAGCAGAAGAATTTGATAAAACAGCTTACGATAAGCTTACTCCAGAACAAAAATTGCAAAATGATGCTCTTGCGAAAACCTTTTCTAAAGGTATGCAACTACGCCTAGCGAAATCAGGTTATGATAATGAGACCAATGAACTCAAGAGAAATATTATGTTACAAACAGCTCTGTCTGATACAGTACAGCAATATATTGATACTCTCAATATTGATGCAGTAAAAGGCGGATGGAGTATTAAGGAATTTGGTGTACATCTTGGTGTGATGGCAAGTATTCCATATATCCTCCCTGGTATTTCATTTGGCAAGAAAGATGTAGTATTTGAAGAAAAAACTGTAAAACGTGAAAGTCTAGAGAAAGTAGAGGGACAAAAAGATATTGAAACAGAACTGAAGAAACTCGGGTATTCTCTTGGTAAACCAGTTATTGCATCAGATAAGCAATCATATAGTATCTCACTTGAAAAAGTAGCAGGTTTTGATGTTAAAAAACTTGGAAAAATTGATACAAATCTTCCATTTGATGAAAAGACACTCACTCTTTCAAATCTCAAAAATTGACTCAATATCTCTCTTAA
Organism: Candidatus Altimarinota bacterium; assembly: GCA_019746175.1. Taxonomy (GTDB): domain Bacteria; phylum Patescibacteriota; class Gracilibacteria; order BD1-5; family UBA2023; genus JABFSX01. Next base: position 12,850 of record JAIESH010000018.1, on the reverse strand, counting down.
AAATGAAGTAATTACAATTACTGAAAATAATAAAAAAGTAGATCTTGCACCAACAAATATTGATACCTCTATTGATGCACTTGAGCCACCTGAAGCATTCAAGAAGCTTCTTCAAGAGCGTAAAACTCGAGTTCAACTTGCAAGCCTCACAACCGATCGTTCAAAGAATGGTGGTTATGCTAAGGCAAATGCCTTTATTGAAACTCTTGATAAGACAACTAACTTTAGTAATGCAGATGCTCGAAATAGTTTGATAACTTCACTCAATGCATTTCTGGATGTTGGTATTAAGGCAGATTATACTTCACTTAAAGAAGTGAGGAAGCAATTGAATGCCACAGGAATTGCACCTGCAAAATTCCGAGCTATGATTATGGAGGTTCGAGCAACGATGATGACAGATAGATCCCAAGCTCTTGGACTTAATTCTACAAAAGAGTGAGAAAGATCAACAATGTCTATGCAACATCATTGGGATAATATGCTCAATAAACCAAGTCCACTCAGTGGTAAGTTACTAAAGGATATTCTTCCACTTGGCCTCTCAACCACTGATTTTAAGTGACTAGTAGATGGGAAAGATAAGGAATTTACATATAATGAATGAACGATAGATCCAAAAATGTTTGGTCTTGTGGGTGCATGGAAATTCAGTGATGCTGGTCTCAAGTTTATGCCACCAGGAACGGTTCGTGTCGCCACAGATGATTCTGGAAAGTCATATGAAAAATCACTTAATGATACAGCAAAACGAGCTGTAGTATATGAACAATTAATCATTAATCCTGAATTCAAATCAACAGTAGATAAACTAAAAACAGCAACTACCCTCAATGATTCTCAGGTTAAATCTCTTGTAACAACTGGAAAAGTTGAGAAAGATGGTGTTTCATATACTATGGATGCCACATTCAAGGCATTTGCTTATGGAAAATGTGCTAATCCATCATATGGACTTATACTCGGTGCAGTGATTCGTAATGGACAAAATATTGGCGAACCAAATGTAACTGGAGAGATACTCAGAGTTTCTGAAGATTACGCTTCTCGTGCTCGATTTATTGATACCAATGTAACGTTGCTTGCTTGAGCGGAATGAGCTAAGCCAACTGAAAAAGCACCAGATCAAACTGAATACAAGACTGAGGTTCAAGTACGTGACGTGCAGGTGTCTCCTACAAATATTACACTAATTCCTTGAACTAATAATGCAGTAGTAACTATTCCAGGTGGAGGGACTATTCCACCAATTCAACTTACAGTTGCACAAAGAGTAGCTATAAATAATAATCTTCCAATTACAGTAAGATTACAGTCTACAATTACTACTCCAATTCATATTCCTGGACAAATTACTACCCCAAATACACCTTCAGCTACAGCTCAAATTTGAATGATCGCTACAGTGTATTATACAGATGTTAATTGAGATAAAAATTCAATTGAAACTCCAGTTAATTCCCCAATTTTTGATTTAAGCAAATTCAAAGATACGGCAGCATACAAACAATTCCTAACGGATAATAAATTCGTTTCAACTAAATAATATTATCTCATATGAAATTCATTGCCATTTTAATTTTCTCATTGCTTTTGCTGAGTTCATGTGGATCTCAACAAGTTAAGTCAATCCCACCAAAAACAGAAACAAATACTGTAGATATTGGTAATAAACCTATTATTACTATTACTGGTTCTTATGTTCAACCTATTCGTTAATACTATGTTTATGCGACTTATTCGTACATCACTGATTGCAATTTTTCTCTCATCAGTACTCGTTACAGCAACACATGCTGATGTAACTGGTTCAAGTGAAGTATCATGTTCTAATTATGGATCAGATGCTCTATCTTGTAATCAATGTTTTGATGGTGGAACTGATTATGTGGGTGATACTACTGCAAAAGCTTTTGATGATGTATTTCAGAGTACATCAAGTGATATATTATTACTTCCTCAGAGTTCATGACTATCCGCAGGACCTGTTCCATTACAAGTGGGTTCAGTTTCTGTTGGTATTAGTTCTGATTATGGTGTTACTTTTCCAGCTTCAGTGATTTGGGACATTGGACCAAGTGGGCTAGGTAATGTACTCACTATCTTTGCCGGTACTCGACACAATATTGCACAGATGAACGGTGGAGTTCTATTTACTTCAGTATCTGCTGGAGCAAATCCAAATCGACCAGCACTTCGTTATGAATATATAACAAATGCTTACAGATATGATATTCCAACTGATACAGCGAATTGACCAGCTATCACTCACAAAGAATGTGCATTCGTATCGCCTCGTTGGTGTGGTGATGGAATTGTGTCTAATTCTGAGACATGTGATGATGGTGCACAAAACGGACAGCCTGGAAAATGTAATACGAGTTGTACTAATGTAAATATTACAAATCCAAGTTGTGATAGTATGACGGTGAGCACTGTTTCATGAGAAGCACCACTTGATGTGAATGTAACATGTAATGCAACAGACGCTACAAATTATCTTATTGATTGTGGTAATGGAACTGTAAATCTCACTTCTACTGCATCGTGTAAATATGTGGCAGGCGGAACATTTGCACCTCGTTGTACAATTAATTGAAATATCACGAGTCCAGCTTGTACAAAAACAGTTACCGTAACTCCACCACCCGTGACTCCAGCTTGTAGTACTACTATTACTGGAACACAAACATTTCCACTTACTTCTGTAACTCCAGGACTTTGTAATGTTGGTGTACTGACACCATTGAGTTTTATTGCAACAACCGTATGAATACAAACCAATTATACATGGAGCTGTACATCATGAGCGATGACTAGTCCTGCTTGTAATGCAAATTACACTCCACCTCAACCGAATGCACCAGATCTTGCTCTCAAAAAATTTGTAAATTGAAATGATGCTCAGACATTTTTATCAGCTGTTGATGTATCAAATAATACCAATTATGTCTACACTATAGATGTGAGAAATGCTGGTTCTGGAGCACTTGTTGCATCAGCAACGACTATTACTGATCCGCTTCCAGCCTGAGTAACATTGACTGGTAATCCAACAGGATCAGGATGGTCTTGTATTGGTGCCAGTGGATCAACAATGTTTAGTTGTACTCGTTTTGATGGACTTGCTATTGGTGCTTCATTTCCAACTATTACAGTACCAGTTCGAGTTACATCAAGTAGTACATTTTTAACAAATACCGCAGAGGTTGCCAACCCAAATGATGTTCTAACAGCTAACAATACTGACCCAGCAGTAATACGTATTCTTCCGGTACTACTTCCTCCAGTTTGTAGTTCAACTGTTAGCGGAGCATTACTTGCTCCTATTGTAGCCTGAGTATGTAATAGTGGTACACCAATCAATTTTGTTGCAGTAGGAACAAATCCGATTAATTATTCTTGGAATTGTACAAACGGAGTAGTGAATACACCAGCTTGTACTGCTTCATTTACTCCTTCTGCCTCTGCATTCGATCTTTCAATTAAGAAATTCGTTAATGGAATCGATGCACAAAACGCATTAGCAGGAGTTACCGTTGCTACCAATACAGGATTTACTTATACACTTCAAATTAAAAATGAAGGACCTATTACCTCAACTGGAATTACAACTGTAACAGATACTCTTCCTGTATGAGTTATTCTCGCAACGGTACCAAATGTCGCTCCATGGACATGTAATACTAATGTCGCTACTAATTCATTTAGCTGTACAACCAATTCACCAATTGCATCAGGAGCCACATATCCAACGATCACAGTCAATGCTCTCACAACGAGTGCTACTGGAACTATTACAAATATAGGAAATGTAGCTAATCCAAATGATACCAATCCTCTTAATAATTCTGATCCTGCAGTGATCTTAGTTGGGGTTTCTGCCTCTGCATTCGATCTTTCAATTAAGAAATTCGTTAATGGAATCGATGCACAAAACGCAGTAGCAGGAGTTACCGTTGCTACCAATACAGGATTTACTTATACACTTCAAATTAAAAATGAAGGACCTATTACCTCAACTGGAATTACAACTGTAACAGATACTCTTCCTGTATGAGTTATTCTCGCAACGGTACCAAATGTCGCTCCATGGACATGTAATACTAATGTCGCTACTAATTCATTTAGCTGTACAACCAATTCACCAATTGCATCAGGAGCCACATATCCAACGATCACAGTCAATGCTCTCACAACGAGTGCTACTGGAACTATTACAAATATAGGAAATGTAGCTAATCCAAATGATACCAATCCTCTTAATAATTCTGATCCTGCAGTGATCCTCGCATGAGGAGTTAATGTAGCTTGTGTGCCTGGAACTACAGTAGGTAATCAAGCATCTCCAATTACTGCTGCAACACCCGGACTATGTCCAGTTGGACAAGCAGTTGGAGGATTCACGGGAGTGACTGTTGGAACAACTACTTCATATAGTTGGTCATGTGGATGATCAGCAGTAGGATGAGCATGTATAGCAAGTCATACTAGTGGTGGTAGTACTGGTTGAGCATCACATGTTGGAAAAAAATGTGTGAACGGCGTACCATCTTGCGCAACATATAATAGTATTATAGCATGTACAAATGATGGAATACCACTTGCGCTCTGTTATAGCGCTGATGCAGTTGGACAAAATATGTGTCAAGCTCAAGCACTCTCATGTCCTGGTCCAGGAGGTTGTACGAATCCAAACGGCTGTGGATCAAATAGTGGAGGATACTGTGGAGATGGAGTTCTTGGATCATCTGCCTGAGAAGAATGTGATGTAGTAGGAGCATCTTGGTGTGTATCTTGTAAGATTTTTGGACAGACAAACCCAGGAGCAAATCCAATCACTGATATCTGGATGACCATTCCAACTTTTACTGGAGAATGAAGAACACTTGGTTATAGTTGGTTAGATAATACGCCTGGACGTATAGCATTCAATGAAAATAGAATGGTACTTGGAGTTGGAACTAAGGCATTTACCGTTGCTGATACTGTTGGTTTTGGTATCAAGACACAATACCGTATACCTCTTATTATTGCTGCAGACAAACGTATTTGTCTCAAGTCTGAAGGGTCATCACTCAATAGTGAATCTATTTGTACTACATTTGGGACTGCAGCCAATATTAGTACCGGTATCAACCAGTGGCAACGTGCTGATGGAAAATGGTTTATCAATATTGGAGCAGGGGATTATCAAGTGCCAAATCCAGTACCACGTCCACCTCAGCCAATTATGCCATCTCTCCTTGATCCAAATTATGCCATCAAAAAAGCTGAGTATGATCAGAGACTCGCTGAATACTATGCATGGAGACAGTACATTCCTATGAGATCAACAAGTGTTAATAGTTTAACATTATTCAAGGGTACTACTCAATATCAAGGAGTATCAAATTTTGTTACTTTGAACAATGCATTTTTCGGAAAATCGATTGGTACTGATGGAATACTCTCACTCGAGACTGATACAACGAAAATTATTTCTCTTCCAGTTCGTGTATCAGCTTCAGTAGTATCATCAATTGGATCATCTGCAAATAGATCACTCGAAACTTTCCTAAAGCGTACAGATCCATTTATAGGATTCCTTGCAGGAACGAGTATTAATACTTCAACAACCAATAATAATGCTTGAAGTGGAAATACTACTGTAACTATTCCAGTAATTAATGGGCTCGAGTGATGAAAAGTGTCTAAACTCACAGATCTTGAACGATATAAAGTGAACTGAAATGCCAATGTTCTATCAGTTAATGGGGATCTAACTATTGATGACTGTCCATCATCAACATTTGTCATGAGTGGAATTCGTTCAGTAATCGTTACCTGAAAATTGATTATCAAATGTAATATAGTCTATGCATCGGGTGATGCAGTATCAAGTTTTGCATGGATTGTAAAATGATGAGATATTCAAGTATACAATGGAACTAATACAATTCCTTCTCTGGGTGCAGTAACAAATCTTGCTGGAGTATATGTTGCTATCAAGGATAATAATATGGGTGGAAATATTGTCGCAATAGATAATAAGACTACACAGGCAATTCTGCGCATAGAATGATCTATGTATGGTAATGCCACTTCATTATTTAACTCTCGCCTTTATGCTCGTGCTACAGGTGCTTATGATATCCTCACAACTGGTACGATTCTAACGTATTCAAATAGAGCACTCGTATCTCCTCCGCCACTACTCTCTCAATATCTTGGTAATTATTCGGTACAACGAGTAGTTCAATAATAAAAAAACCTACATAGTAATATGTAGGTTTTTTTATTGTATTTTTTATTGTATTTTTTAATGTATATTAATATACTATTTTTCAGATTTATCACCTAAAATTAAAAATTATGAAAAAAATATTATTACTAATATTAACTTCAGCTTTTATTATACCATTTGTGAGTGCAAAAACTGAAACCTCATATTTCCAAGGTTTGAATAAAAAATTTTATTGTGAGGATCATACATATTATGGTTGATATGGACTGTGTACTAGGGATCAGCTTAGAAATGATGATCTCGTTGAATCTTGATGGAACGGAGCTCGTTATATGTACATTGTTGTATGAAAATCAAAAAGAAAAGTATGTGTAAATCATGCAAAACAGGTAAATATGAAATTTTGCACATGACATAATTAAATATTTTTTTATTATCTTCTTTGGATATCTTCCTGAAATCTTACAAATTCTGTATAGGTCCAACCGAGGTTATGCAATCTTGTAGCGAGATGAATTCCTACATACCTATAATGCCAAGGTTCTACCTCATATTCATCTATCTCAATTCCTTTTTGATAACTTTGAGTCCATCAATATAGATGAGCATTATCTTTGAGCCAAGCAACATATTTTCGAAGTGTTGGATTTGTCGCAAATTCTTTTTCTGTACTAGCATCAAATAGATCTACAGCGAAACCAAGTTGATGTTCGCTATAACCTGGTGGAGCACATAACGAATCAGTGCAACGTCCAAGATCCCAAAGTCTTTGTTGATACGCAGCGCTTCTATACCCACTTACAACAGTGAGAGGTAGTCCAAATTCTTTTTTAAAAGCTCAAGCCATTTCCCATAGAGCATTTCGCGCTCAAAGTCTGAGTACACTATTTCTTCAAGCCTGATTAATAAGTGCCCCAGAGATAGATACAAGATCATCGGGCGCATAAGTCTTTTCAGATAATGGAGTCGTACGACTTACAAACCTGAGCATGCTCGCATCGTCATAAAAAATTGGTAATTTAATGGGACTTCTGAGTCCTATTTTTGATATATTTTGAATATATTTTGGAATTGTAGCTTCATTTTCCGCTTTTACAGTAGTAATTCAGATACCAATAATACCCAGTAGGACAAAGGCTAATATTCTATTTTGGTGCATATATAAATGGGGGTTCAAATTCAGGAAGCATTTTTAGAGTATATTTTTCTTACGGAGAATTATAGTGAGCATAAACATGAGTATGAACATGGTTACAAAAGATCCTATAATCAATATGGTGTTAAAATGTCATTCCATGACGTTCATACCGAATACTCAAGTGAGCAAGGTAAGTGGTAACATAAAAGCTGAAAATATAGTGAGATACTTTATAGTTGTATTACTTTCAAGTTCAAAGATACTTTTGAGTGTATCTTCCATAGAATCAATATTTTCTTGTAGTAGTTGGATTTCCGAAAAGATTTTATCAAGTTTGTCTTCTAGGTTTTCAAAGTACAGTTCTACTTCATCTGAAAATCGTGCTTTCATCTGGTTTTCAATCATTTTTAGAACAAGAATCTGAGGTTTCATCATATGTTTGAGTGTGATGATATTTCTTTTTTTCGTCATGATATTTCGAATCGTATCAGTACCACGAGCAGAAAAAAGTTCCCGTTCAAGCGTTTTGAGATCTCGAGCAAATCGTTCGAGCATTTTCATCGTTTTATCGAGATATGCTTCTATAATGGCATAAAGAAGAATTGCAGGGGATTCTATAATATTATTATTGACATCATTTTCATATTTTTCATATACTTTTTTCATCGTCGATGATTGATAATATCTGAATGAAATGATATATTCACGACTAATAAATATGTTAAGTTCATTTTGAATGTAACGCTCAGAATTGGCATCATATTTAGGAAAATGGAGTACCAAGAAAATATATTCATCATAAGCATCGAGACGAGCATACTGATTGGATTCAAGTATAGCATCTCGGTCAAGTTCATGAAAATCATATTTTTGCATGATAACATCGATTTCATCGAGAGGTGGATTTACTCGATCAAACCACAATCATTGTACGGATGGTTTTTGAATCTTTTTTGGCATATTTTAGATTAGCTCTCCGAAATAGGATTCGTTTTTTGTTGTATTTTTATGGTGCCCAGAGCGGGACTTGAACCCGCACACCTGAAAGGCAAGGGATTTTGAGACCCTCGTGTCTACCATTCCACCATCTGGGCAAATTATATATTTTATACCCCGAGATAGTATGAAAAAATGCAGGGAAGTCAAAGTAAGAAGTACAAAAAAAATATTTCTTTTCCTCAATATTTTAATATCACAATAAATGATTCGACTTTTTCTGATTTTCTATATAATACTATCCAAATAAAACAATATCTATGAGCTCATTGAGCTCTTAGTTCTGCATTCCGCTCGATAAATTGAGCGAGCTCTATTTATCTCACTCCACTTGAACTATGAAATTTTCACTTGATAACATTATTACTGAATACGAAGCACTTGAAACGGAACTCACAGATCCAACTATTTATGCTGATCTTAAACGCATGAAAGCGGTAAATCAGAAGAAAAAATCACTTCAAAAAACCGTTGAGCTCTATCGTGAATATAAGCAACTCTATGCGAATTATGATGAACTCAAGACTCTGGTTACGAATGAAAAAGATCCAGAAATGCTTGATATGATGAAATCTGAAATTGCAATTGCTGATAAGCGAATTCCTGAACTGGAAGAAGAAATCAAAATTGCACTTCTCCCAAAGGATCCCAATGATGAAAAAAATATCATGCTCGAAGTACGTGCCTGAGTTGGTGGAGATGAGGCTGGACTTTTTGCTCATGAACTCGCTGAAGCCTATAAGGTATTCGCTCGAAAAGAAGGATATACACTTGAAGTAATGAGTGAAGCCTGGAATGATGCAGGAGGTTATAAGGAAGGAATATTCAAAATTGAATGAGGTGCTGGAGCATATGCCAGGTTCAAATATGAATCAGGTGTACATCGTGTTCAACGCATTCCAGAAACAGAAAAAAATGGACGCGTACATACTTCTACTGCTACTGTTGCAGTTATGATTGAAGCGGAAGATGTCGATGTAGTAATTAGAGAAGAAGATCTAGAGATTACAGCCTGTCGTGCGAGTGGAGCAGGAGGACAACATGTGAATAAAACTAACTCTGCGATTCGTGTAGTACATATTCCAACCGGAGTAGTAGCGGAATGTCAGAACGAACGTTCTCAACTTCAGAACAAGCTCACAGCTATTTCAGTACTCAAGTCTCGTATTCTTGCTATAGAGGAAGAGAAGAAGGCACAACTTGAAGGTGCAACTCGTCTTGCACTCGTGGGAAGTGGAGATCGAAGTGAGAAAATTCGTACCTATAATTTTCCACAGGATCGCCTCACGGATCATCGTATCAATCAGAATTTCCCAAATTTACCAGTTATTATGACTGGGGAACTCTGACATATCATAGATGCACTTGCTATTGCCGATCAGACTGCGAAGCTTGAGGCTGCTTCATGAAAATAAAAATAAATAAAATCTCAATAACACGAGGTTTTTTTATTATTAAAAATAATATTTTATATTTGACAAATATTAAAAAAAGAGTATACAGAATTTGTTATAACCGTCTAAAAACTTTTTATTTTCTCATTTCATTTGAACTATGCAAAAGATTTCTTCTCTTCTCATTGCAATCATCCTATTGTTTACAACAATTGTTCCAGCAGCAGATGCAGCCGTACGAGTTCGTCGTGATCGACAAGCTGCAGCAAATGCCGTATATGTTCCTTATTACCAAGGATCCCAAGTGTATCAACCATTTCAAAATACGGTATACCAACCAACGTACCAACCGTACCAAAATCAAAATACAAATACTTACTATTTTTCTCCAAATTATATCTCAGGATATACGTATTACTCAACTCCCACTCCAGGATATTACCTCTATAATAGCAATCAAGTAACTACGAATAACATTCAACAAGGTCGTTATTATTTTTCTCCAAATTATATTTCAGGATATACGTATTACTCAACTCCAACTTCAGGATATTACTATTATCTCGGTACTACTACTGTTAACAATAATAATTATTATCCAAACAATAATTATCCAACATCTACATTCCCATACAACAATAATAATACTATTTGTACTATTATGAACGGAGTATACCAATGTGTAGACAATACATATCGAGCAATTTATTGAACATATCCTGGTTGTTCATCTCCTGATATTGTAATCGGTGGACAGATCTGGGCATCATGTAATTCACTTGATCGTAATGCGGGTTCTACAAGTAAAACTGGTTGGTTCTTGGCCTGAGATCGTGAATCTTCATTTGTTTCTCAAAATGGAAGCACTGCGGCACTCGAATGGATGGGAAAACAAACTCGCGAAACTTCACCTACGGTAGGTCCTTGTGCAAACGGATATCGTCTTCCAACTCGTGGAGAATGGGAAACACTCCAATCATATGCACGTGCTGGTAATACAACTATTTCAAGCCTTATTTCTCTTGGACAAAATGGTGCTTATCAAGGATCTCGCAATACTAATGGTGATATTGTTATCACTGGACGTCTCTCTGTGAGTGCTGCATATTGGACAAGTTCATCAGATGGGGGAGTACCAATTATTATGCATGTAGGATCATCATATGCAGGATATAATACTACTGGTACTGACTATGGATATGTGAATTCTGGATACCAATGGACTTATTGAGATAATGGACTCTCACTTCTTCGTTCTACAACTGGAGAACTTGCGAATGTAAGATGTATTAAACAATAATCTTTATTAATAAAAAAATCCCTCAATTGAGGGATTTTTTTATTTATGAGTCATATGAAAAATTCCATTTTCGACTGTAATGTTTCATTTGAGAATCTCAATACATCTCATTACCATAATTCTAGAAGGTGGATCTTGATTCATTTGTGTTTCCCATATTTTTCCAGCTTCAATATACTTTCATTTTCTATAGAGCACTAATGCTTGTTCATACTTAGTATAGATTTCTTTATCTTTTACATCACCAATATTGCCAAGTAATTCATAGATTTTCACTCACTTTTCTTTTCATTTTACCGCAATAGTATCCAGTTCTCTGAGTTCAAATCGTTCTCCAATTTTTTCTCTGGTTCATTCAGATATGATGATATTAACATCATATTCTTTTCCAGTAGCTTCCAGACGAGAAGCAAGGTTCACCGTATCTCCGAGAACCGTATAATTAAAATGTTCTTTTGATCCAATATTTCCTACCATGACATCTCCACTCGATATACCAATACGAAAATCTACTCTCATAATTCATCGTTCAGCAATCAAGTTATTGAGTTCTGGTAGTGCCTTTCTCATAGCAACAGCTGTTTTGCAGGCACGAATAGCATGATCTGATTGTGCTACTGGAGCTCCAAAAAATCACATTACCGCATCACCAATATATTTATCGAGAGTTCCTCATTCAACTTTGAGAATATCTGTCATTCTTGAAAGATAGAGACTCATAAGCCAGAAGAGATTTTCTGGAGAGAGCTTCTCTGATATTGTAGTAAATCCTGCAATATCTGAGAAAAATACAGACAATTCACGTTGTTCTCCTCATAGACTCACTGCAACTTCTTCCATGTCGATCATCTCTACCATTTTTGGATCAATATAGTGACCAAATGCATTTTCAATATATCTTTTCTCTTTATCTACTACAAAGAATCGATAAAAATAAGTCATCGTGAATGTCGCTAGAAATACTGATAAAAAGAGGGGAAAAATATCAATCACGAGTCTATGCACATCGTATATATATCGAGAAGCCCATAGTGTTGCGAGCATTGCAGCTCCTGCAAATATTAGCGATAAGACTCTTGGGAGAAAAAAGTAACATAAAATAGTAGCTATAGTGAGCAATATACTCAATATCATCATATAATTAGTTGGTACTTTTGAGAGCATTTTATCTTGCAAAAGTCCATCCAAAAAATGCGCATGGAGTTCCACTCCATCCATTCGAGTATTAGTTACGGGAGAAATAACTTTATCATCAATAAATGTTCATGACTCTCCAATGAGTACATATTTTCCACGGAACATTCTCTCAAGCTCTCAGGTACTTGTACTTAAGAGTACATCGATCATAGAATAACTCGGATATGTTCCTGGTGCTCCAAAATATGGATTTATAATGGATGGATTTCGAAATTCTTTACGTGTCAGTATATTGGGTTGATTGAGTCGTACCATTTCTGTGGCGAGACTATAGAGCTCGGTACTTAACCCTAGATTATTTTTCCAAGCTCCTGGAGTACTCTCACTTCATTTCGCTATATTTTTGGTAAAGATATCATATTGAGTTCTTCGTGAAAAAGCACCCTCATTATCTTTGATACTTGTTTCAGAATTGTAGCTACCTACATCAACGAGTCACCATGGTACACTTGCATAGGTTACCTGAGGGAATCCCTTACAAGTAATCATTCCATTTCATTTGTCATTCACACAGGCGGTTGATTTATCTTCTCGGGCAGAGTCGTATGTAGCTCAAATAACGATATTTTTATATCTTTTGAGAGTTTTTGCGAATTCTT
>JAIESH010000030.1 GCA_019746175.1 Candidatus Altimarinota bacterium | reverse complement strand
AGCAGTAAGAGCCATTCCTTTTTCCCAGTTTCCTGTAGTCGCTGCACCTGTCATCGCTTTTCCTAGTGCAACACACTGATTACGAGCTCCTGCACCTGGTTCATCCACTCGTGCATAATTAGTACCGAGAATATTGCGTTTTCCAGGAACCGTATTAGATGAAAAGATATATCCGAGTTTTTCATGAACGAGACTCGGATCCCATGGAACATTCGTTGCACGTACATCCGCTTTCAGGATATATACGTTTCCGAGTGCTGCTGTAGTAGCCAGTTGCCAAACTGTACTAGGAAAATTCTCAATTGTGGACATAACCGGATCTGAGGCTCTATATGGATTTCCCGCAAAAGCCAGAGAAGATACAAGAGAAAGTGATACAACCAGAGATTTTTGTTTTAACATAGTAAAATTCCAAAAAAGAAAGTTGATTCAGATTTTCAAGATAAAAATCCATAATCAATACAACAAAACTACAATGAGTAGAAAAGATGATATTACATGATATATCTCCTAAAAAAATACTACGGGTTAATAAAAAAAGGAATAAGAAGTCAATTATTCAGACTCTGAGAGATTTCTGATGCAGTAGGAAAACGATTATCCTGACTTACATATGCTAGTGTAGTCATATAAAGCACCTTAATATTCTCAAGTCTATCAGCAAGGGGTTTTCCATACTGCTCAACACAAGGATAAAAAATTCCTTCAGTACTTCGAACGCCCGTATCATTGCGAGGATCATTGATGTCCGCACCAACAGAAACTATGGCACTGTAAATGTTATTAAATGTAGATATTGCAAGCTCTTTTCTTCCAGTATCTGGATCAATAATCAGAAAACGAGAAATATCGAGTGCACCAGGCGCAAGAATATGTTTGTTAAACTTATCAAATGCTCCTGGATTCAGGCGTTGTTCAGAAGAACAGAGATTGATGAGTTGTCCCCAGAGTGGACTCTCCAACACTTGTTTGAGAGCTCGTTCGATTTCTGGAGAAACATAACCAGCCATTCCATCTCGGCAAATTCTAGCCATAGAACCTGGAGTGATCTCACATTGTCTAAATTCTTGTTGCATGGTCTCTACACTCAGTGCCACCTCCTTCGGATTTCCTTCACCAAATACATAGGTAATTCCAGAGAGAGTTCTACTTTTCCATTCTGTGTTGGGTTTTTGAAATACTACTTTGGTAGTTTGTGGCTTTGGTGTTTCAGGCTTGGTAAGTTCTCCTGTACTGGTACTTCCAGTTTGAAATGGATTTCCTCCCCAGATGTTTGTGTCCACTGAGAGAGTAGTAGATGGTTTTGGGGTATTGTTTGCGCCCGTATTGATATGTGGATTGGTATTTGTTTCTGTATGTAATGATTCATCTAATTGGGATGAATCATTGTTTTGAAAACCTATATATCCCAATAAGAGAAATAGAGATAATCCAATAATTAAGATAATGTATTTTTGTATGGGTTTCATATTTTTCCTCGAGTTAAATAATGAAAAAAGATTCAGGAACTACGATTTGCAAATCTGGTATAATGATATTGCTAGCTAATCCCTTTGTCAAAGCCAAAAAATTGTCAACCGATTATTCGTGAAAAAACCCTAGATGTAATGATCTTGTAATATTTTATAATATAAAGTTCCATTCTTGAATAAGCCATGTGTACAAAAAAGTGATCTAAGAAATAGATAACCTTACTTCCAGAAAATGATAAAATACCACAATGTATATCAATACCAATCAGAAATAATCACTATAAGTATGTTTTTATGGGTAAAAGTAATAAAAATAGATAATTTCACCCCAAAAAAGATGAGACACAAAATCATATTTTATGAGATACCAAAATATATATTTCAGAGATTTTACAGGCTTATAATTGATTATTTTTTCATTTTTTTGAACAAATGAGTTATACAAGAATGGGGAAAATACTCAAACTTTATAAAATAAATTTTTTGCAAAATAAGATCACTTCCCTATACTAAATTCGTATACTTTATTATAATTTACTTATGCGATATATTTTACTCATTTCTGTATTATTTCTAGCTTCTTGTACAGCTGGTAATAACACAACAAAACCAACTACCACAAAACCAACTGCTACTGAAACAAGAACCATTGCTACTCCAAGTTATGGAAGTGGAAAAATGCAAGTTGAAGTATTTGCAGATTTTCAATGTCCTGCTTGTATTGCTTCTAATGAGAGTCTTATGCCAATATTCGAAGAATATGCAGCAAGCGGAAAACTCACGATTACATATCGTCAATTCCCACTCACTAGTATACATAAAAATGCAAAATGAGATGCTATTGCAGCTCTCTGTAGTGCTGAAGGAGGAAAATTTATGGAATATAAAAAAGTACTCTATGCTCTAGAAAAATCTAAAGCAAGTAAAGCAGTTACCGATACAGAGCGAGTTGCACTTGCAAAATGAATTGGACTTGATGAGGCTAAATTTGCGAGCTGTCTCTCAACTCGAGCATTTGAAAAACAAGTAGAATCAGATATGGCTCTCGGGGAATCAAGAGGAGTTAATGGTACACCAACAATATTTCTTGATGGAATCAAACTTGATATGTCTCTATTTAGAGATCTTAATGGATTTAGAACGTTTCTTGAAGGTCGCATGAAATAATCAAATTATAAAAAATCCCCAATATTGGGGATTTTTTATTTATTTATAAATACTACCTTTCCATGCTCATTGAGTGCAGCTCGATAAAGGGATTGTTTCATATTTATATTCCAAAATCTTATAAATATAGCCTGTATACTTGTACGTGATTTTCCTACAAAATATCTACCATCAATATGTCCTGCAAATTGCATTCTTTCTATTTCGGATAATTCTTTTCCATTGATAAAATCTTCAACCACTTGATTCAATGTAGTAATCATATCATTGGTAAATATTCATCATTTATCTACGAAAGTATATTCTTTCATTCCATTCCATTGATCTTGAAATCTTCTTCCCTCATGCACTGCTTGAATTCATCTTCTTGGATCAACATATACCTTACCTCAGAATTTTCCTCATCAATTAGGATTCTCTTCCTTCATGTCTTTTCATAAGATGATATCCTCCCCCATATCAGCCCCTCTTTTATATCAGCCAACACGGGCATAACTTCTTAGTCGAAATGCTGTAGCTCAACCCATACTGACAACATGGCTTTTATTTTGAATGGAATGAAGTAAATGCATCATTATCTCTGAAAACCAGGCATATCCATCTTTTGATCAATTATTCCAACGTAGTTGTGATCGTAGGAAATCAACATCCTGATTCTCACGAAATACTTTTTCAGAATTAATGATATGTTTAGGATCAAGACTATATGTATCTGCATCAAAGCCATAGATGATAGGGTCATTAATTGCATTAGAAGTAGCCTTCATAATTCATCAGATCATATCAGCACGAATTGATCACAGTGATGCTCTATTCTTATAAGCATGTTTTATAAGTAATATCTTATTTCAAACATTATCTTTTTCTATAAGTCTACGGAGATCATTGTATCTGACATTAAACTCCTCTTGATCTTTTCAAGGTACTCAGTTAAAATAAATAACTGCAATAGAATCGCCCTTAAGTTGTTCAATGACTTGAAAAATACGGTGAGATTCTTCCATATAATACCATGGAATAGCTACAATATTATTTGTCTGAATTCATTCGGTTCAGAGAATTTTATATATTCATTGTTCAACAGCATGAATTCATTCTGTTTCTGGATATTTTTCAAAAAAAGTATCTTTAACTTCTTTCCACGATGCAAGAATAGTATCACAAGATATTCAAATTCATTTTTGAATATCTTGTGAGTTCGATGGTTGCTGAGATGATGAAGAAATATCTACTTTTTCCATATAATAACTATTCAATTACCTTAAATAATTCGTCTAGACTTGTCTTACCTTGCATTGCCTTGAGGATTCCATCTTCACGCATGAGCATAAGGTCTCATTTACGAGCTGCTGCAATAATTTCTTTTGGATTTGATCCATTTCGGATGAGCATGCGAATATCATCTGAAAAATTCATAACTTCATAGATACCGATACGTCACTTGTATCCTGTCATAGCACATTCGGTGCATCATTTGGATTTCCAGAGCTTGAATCCATCTTTTTTGGATGCGAGTGCCTCGATACCAAGATCCTTGAGCATATATTTGATAATATCTATCTGACTTGGATCAGCCTCATATGATTCTATACAATGAGGACATAGGCGACGAACAAGACGTTGTGCAATAATTACATCAAGTCCAGATGCAAGAATATAGTTTGGTACTCCCATATTCATAAGACGTTCGATCGTCTCACCTGCACTCTTGGTATGGAGTGTTGAGAGTACAAGATGTCCCGTCATAGCAGCTTGCATGGCAATGGTTGCTGATTCTAGGTCTCGTATTTCACCAATCATGATCACATCAGGATCTTGACGCATGAGAGCCTTAAGTCCAGATGAATACGTATAATTTTTCTTCTCATCTACTTCACTCTGAACTATTCCAGCAAGTTCATATTCGATCGGATCTTCAAGAGTGATAATTTTGCGATCTTCAGTATTGAGACTAGTGAGCATCGAATACAGAGTCGTAGTTTTACCACTTCCTGTTGGACCTGTTACGAGAATAGTTCCATTTTTCTTCTTGAGACTACGATCGATCTGACGTTTGGAAGTCCACATAAATCCGAGTTCTTCAACGAGTGGAATTGCCTTGGTAGAATCAAGGATACGACAAACAGCATTTTCTCCATAGCGAACTGGAAGCGTTGATACACGAACATCGATACGTTCAGAATCGGTTACAATACGATATTTTCCATCTTGAGGAATGTCAATAAGATTGAGTTTGAGATCAGATTTGTACTTCAATCGCTCAAGAAGTAGTTTGTATTCGGGGCGACTCAGAGATACAATGTTGACAAGTTCTCCATCAATTCGCAATCGAATTCGTACATCAGTTTCACCGGTATCGTAGTGAATATCTGATGATCCAAAACCGAGTGCTCACTTCGTTACAAGAGTCAATGCTGCGTCACTATCTTGCCTAGAAAGAACACTATGGATTTCGTTGGCAAGCGAAGTGAATCTCTCATGATTATCCGATTTTTCGGATTTTTCTTTTGCTGCTGTTATGGCATCCTGAAATTGATCCTCATCTCGAATATTTGAGATAGGCTCTACTTCTTGGAGAACTGCTGGAGTTACGGGTGTTTTAGTTTCATCATTCATGCAGGTATTATATGCTATATGAAGGAATTTTGCAAATAATGTAGCATGTTCCAGATCTCTATCTTGCCTTTTTATATATTTCAGTACAATTGCCTCAATTAACTCATCCGTATTATGTTACGCAAGCTTTTACCACTCGTTTTTTCAAGTATATTTTTTGAAAAATTATTTGCGTTTGGCTTCCTCCTTCTCGTTGGATACATCCTTTCGGATTTTTTGATTTTATTTTTTATTACTTTCTTATTTGCCTATTTGTTCCTGGAAACAGGATCATGGCTCACTGGAATAATTCATGATTGGTGACTGCATGCCAAACGGCATAAGGCTGCAGAAATTGCTCTCAGATACAACAATACCAATATCGTTGTAACAATTCTCTATGTATTATTCATTGCAATACTCATATTTTTATTTACCAATATTGTTCCTCAAATTATCAAGGAAATGTGAGAGTTTATCAGTGGTGCACCAAAGATTGCGAGTCAAATACAGAATTTTGTAGATAACCTACAAAAAAGTCTTCAGATTGATATAGGACTCAATAGTATTGTTGGTGAAATTGTGAATACAAAAAATCTCGAAATTATCTGACAAACAAGCCTTGGTTATCTCAAAAATACAGGAATCATTCTAACCAAATTTATCGTTGGACTCATTCTTTCCTATATTTTTGTAATGGAAAGAAAACCAATTTCACTATTTTTATCTCAAATAAAACAAGGAAATTTTTCATTTATTTATCGAGAATACGCGATTATCGCACAAAAAATCACTCATGGATTCGGAGTAATTATCCGTGCACAATCACTCATTGCATTTGTAAATGCGGTACTTACTTCTATTGGATTACTGATCATTAGTTTTCTTCATGGAGGAAGTGTTTTTCCATATATATTTACTTTATCTCTCATTGTTTTAGTATTTGGATTTATTCCCGTTTTTGGAACTTTTATCTCGGGTGTACCAATTCTCATCATTGCATATGGATACGGAGTGGGAACCAATGATAGTTGGCTCATAATTACAAGCTGTATACTTATGATAGCGGTTGTACATGCTGTCGAGGCATACTATCTTAATCCGAGGATTGTGTCTTCATACGTTCATATTCCGGTATTTGTAACATTCATAATACTTCTATTATCTGAACATTTTTTCGGACTCATAGGACTTCTTGTATGAGTTCCACTTTTTATTATCTCACTTGGATTTATCGAAGATATTGATAAGCATATATCCAGTATAAAACAAAAACTCAATGCACAATAGTACCCAAGAATTGATAGATACTTTTTTAGATAAAAAAAGTGATCTTCCAAAAATTATCGTCATATATGGACCAACCGCTTGTTGAAAAACAGCTCTCTCTATTGAAGTAGCTAAGTATATTCAGAGTGAAATTATCTCCACTGATTCCAGGCAAATATATCGCTATATGGATATAGGAACTGGAAAGATTACAGAATCTGAAAAAGATTGAGTTCCACATCATATGATTGATATAATTGAACCAGATAAAATCTGTTCAGTAGTTGATTTTGTAAGATGAGCCATTCCTCATATAGAACGTATTATCTGCGATAAAAAAATCCCTATACTCTGCGGATGAACTGGACTCTATATAGATGGAATCTTATATGAGATGGCTTATCCGGAAACACCACCCGATTGGGATTATAGAGATAATCTTGAGGAAATCAGACAAAAAGAATGAAATCAGAAACTTTGGGATATGCTCTATGCTGTAGATCCTGATTATGCGAATGAACTCGAAGTATGAAACTATAGATATATTATGCGAGGGCTCGAAGTAATGGAAAAAACTGGAAAATCCAAATGAGATTCAAAATGAAAAAAAACACCCAGATTTGATCCTCTATTTATCACTCCTTATAACGATAACAATAGAGAAAAACTATACTCCACTATCAATTCTAGAGTAGAAGAAATGTTTAATAATTGACTTATATATGAAATAAATTATATTATAGAAAAATATGGAGCAAAATGCCCTGGTTTAACGACAATCTGATACAGAGAAATAGTGGATGCAGTAGAATGAACTATAACCCTCAATGAAGCGAAATCACTTGTACAACAACGTTCTCGTAACTATGCCAAACGGCAAATAACTTGGAATAAAAGATATGAATACAACTCATAGGCTACCACCATCTGGTATAGGTGAAAAAGATAGAAAATTTCGAGTATCGAATGTTGATGCAGCAACAGATACTTTGATTTCAAAACTCAAAAATGGATGAAGTATGGGTAATATTTTACGATCTTTTTATCCGGAAGAAATTGATCGAATTCTACATGATATACAGGCTACTAATGAAAATATTAGTCCCCTAGAACGGAGATTTTTACTCAAAAGTACTGATGAATCAATATTATTGCCAACTAAAGAATGGATACATAAAAAAATTATTCTAGCAATAGACTATCTACTCTATTGAGATGGGGATCCTACGGTCTTGTTTTACGATTTTTTAGATATTAGTGATATACAGATCACAGAAACTATAGAAAAATATTATTCAGATTATTCTACAATACTTGATCCCAAAAAAATCATAATAGGAATACGAAGCATAAGAAATGGAGAACAAACAAGGGAATCATTTTTAAAAAATATATAATTATATAGTCAATAACAATTATCTTGACTATATATAGATCTCTGTATCATTAGACATAGCTTTTTCTATCGAGTTTCTGTAAGATTCAGAAGATATAATTGAATTGGTCACTCAGTTATAAAATCAGATTCATACAGAAGCTCTAGGAAGCAACGGAACCAAATAGATCATCCTACTTTAGGGTGTTTTTTTATTGTGAATTTTTCCTGAGAAAAATGAGTTCATTTGATTCTCAAAATGAGAAAATATCAGATGGAGGATTATTGCAAAGTCCGCCATCTTGTCATACAACTCCAGGAAATATATTTTGAGCCATTGCAAGAGTCGAAGATTCACTCTGTCCTGAGATATTTGCTGATGTCAAAAAAAGGGGAAATACAAGAGTATTTGAGACAGATTCTAAGATGCATTTTTTTGCTACACGAAGAGATATTTTTGAATACTGTTCCTGATTCAAAAATGAAGGCAATGTATAAGTATCTTTTCGTACTCATAAAATACTCCATGGATGAGGATAATTCCTGAGATATTCTTTCTGTTCTTTCGAGAGATTAATATAATTATCTAAATCATCAAAATCACGCACCAAAAATGCAAGGGGCCTGGAAAAATCACGACCCTTGAGAGAATAGATCCCAAGATAATCTTCTTTGTTAAAATCTCATGAAAGACCGTAGCAAGTATCTGTTGGAAGAATCTGTATCATATTACCAAAATAGTAGTGACATACCAATCGAAATAAAAGTAAACCAAAACCAATATCACTTTGGTGTGTTATGAACGAGATAATTGGCACCAAAATGGGATACTACTAAACTGAGTACAGTTGTCCAAACAAGATGTGTAATATCAAGGTTCATATAACCAATAGTTAAGAACTAAATTCTAAGGAAAATTGAACAAAGAGCAAAACATATCAATTAATTGACAGAAAATGGCAGTAGTAGTAGAATATCAGAGTCTAGTCAATTGACTGATAAGGATTTTTATTTTTTAAACCATCCCTATCAGCAATATGATAGATAGGGGAAAATGGAGTATAGTATGACATACGACATCACGTATTTGATTTTTATTGCTGTAATCTGCGTACTAATCTATAGACACAGAGCAGCTGCAAAAAAGGCACTAACAACGTTAGACTCCCTAAAAAAAGAAAATATGTGTCTACAAAGAGAGGTATTGTTATTCAAAAAAGGCCTGATAGAAATTGATTTCCGTCAATTTAGATGGGATACAAACAGTGCTATTTCCGATTCGACAACATCAACTCTGAGATTCATATCTACTGAGGATCATCCATCGGCAAGCATCACAATTCATGCCGTAAGCAATGAAGATGGAAGCTGCAGAATACTTCCTTGATCATTTTCCCTTTCAATTAAGAGCCACTGAAAAGTGGCTCACTTTTTTATATTAAATTATTCCTAATACTATCTATATCCCCTGCTCCAAGTAAAAGAATTATGGATGAATCTGGATGAGATATATCATATTCTCTAATAAGTTTAACTGTATTTTCAAGTCCATTTCCATTAGATACATGTGGTTGATGTTTGGCAATTTCAGTAATTAGTTTTTCTGTGGTCATCCACTCAACATCTTCAGTTTTATCTCGAGAGAAATAAATATTTGGAATCAGAAGAGAATCTGTGTTTTCAAAAGATATTGCAAATTCTTGCAATAACTCTCGAGTACGTGAATATTGATGTGGTTGAAATACGACAAATAATTTTTTATCACTATATTTATCATGAATAGCCTTTAGTGTTGGCTTGATCTCACTGGGATGGTGTCCATAGTCAGACATGACCATATTTCCATTTTTGGTAGTTCATACAATTTCAGACCTTCTCCAAGAACCACGATATCATTCGAGTTTTGGAACAATAATATCATCTTTCATACCGAGTAATCTTCCTACCGTATAAGCCAGTTCCGCATCTTGAAGTAGATGGTCTCATGGAACTTGTAGTTCCATATTTGGAATTGGCATATCTTTTTGCACATAATAACTCTCTATAATTCCATCTTTATTTTCTTCTACACGAGGAAAATAGATAATTTTCTGATTTCCAACAATGATCTTTTTTTCTTCCGGAATAATGAGGTTTTGGGAATTGACATCATCAGCTGATATCAATACAAATCCTCGAGTCTGATCAACAATAGATTGAAAAGCAGAAATATAATCTTCTAGATTTTTATAATAATCCAAATGGTCTAAATCAATATTGGTAATTACGGTAATATATGGATTATATTCTAGAAAAGACCGTTTATATTCACAGGCTTCGATCACAAAATTTTCGGTCATTGGCTCAGTATAGAAATTACTATTCCCGAGTTGAGGAACCTGTGTACCAATAATAGCAGAACATCCAGGAGCTGTCGGAGCGTAAAAAGCAGTTCCATCATCAGGAAGTTCTATAGTCGGATTCGTTGGATAATCATTGGCAAGCATGATAGCTGTCATAGCTGTGGTTGTTGATTTACCATGAGATCCTGTTATCGCAATTCCCTCTTTTTTATTAAATACTTCTCCGAGTGCAACTGGATAAGAAATATGTCTAATTCCAAGTTCTCGAGCTCTCATAAGTTCTGGATTTGCATAAATCTGTTCTTCAGGAGTGAGATCTGGCTTCGTAATAATTGCTTCAGAATATATAACCAAATCCGTATTTTCAGAAAGATTTGACGCATTATGTCCAATTTGGATATCAAATCATTGATTTCTGAGTGTATCTAAAAAAGGTGAATTTGCGCCGTCAGAACCAGATACGCTATATCCAAGACGTTTATAGTAGTGAGCCAAGGCAGATACGCCAATTCCACCGATTCCGATAACATGTAAGTGTAGTTTTTGCATAATTTAGCGAATTAACGAGATTGTTTTGCGTGATATATACTCACATATATCATCATAAAAAACGAAAAGTAAAGAATAATAAAAGTAGATAAACTTGTCATGCCAACACTATAACGAGTCGCTTCAAGTATACGATGTGATTCACTAATGAGAAGTGACGAACCATTGGAGAAAGTCATATTCCATATTTCCCTGATTACAAGCATAGGACTATCGATAAAATCCCAAGAATTCAATCTCAAAAATCTACCGATATATACACCATAGATTCACACAAGTAATGTTATACCTACAAACATCCAGGCAATTTTTTTATGAAAGTGTTGTTTCCAATAAGAATGCACGATTTCCAGTGAAGAAAATCCACAAACGAGTCATGCCATAGCCATCACCGAAATATAGATAATATCAAAATGGAGCATTTCAGGAAAATCACCTACGTGAACGAAGTCTGTCCAAATATAGAGGCTATTTGGCAAAAATAAGAACCATAGAAAAAAACTTATATACCGCCAGATTCCTGTTTTTGATACGGCAAATGCAGCAAAAAAATACGGGAGCAAAGCAAGAATCAAATTCCAAATCAACATCAAATCATTCGTACCAGTTATATACATACGAACCAATGAGAGGGCTGCTCAGAATAAACAAAATAATGTAAAAGCACGAATATGATGAGAACTATGAATCATAGTATGATTGTACAGAAAAGGTAAATAAGTGCAAAGAATGTTTTCTACTATATATAATTTGACTTTTTTCATTTTGTTTTATAATCATTGACATGATCGCTAGTCAAAATACACGCATAATACCATTTGAAAATAAAAGATTTAAAAGGAAGAGACAAGAACTGTTTCATCAGTCATATCAAGAGATTTTAAATTGAGAAGTTATTCCAAGAAAAAAGGTCTTCAAGAGGGCTCTTAAAATAATGAAAAAAATCTGATCTGAAGTATCTAGGGTTACCTCTGGTGGAACCATGGATAACCTGAGTTCAGAATTTCAGGATAACATCCAAACTCATTGAACTTTATTAGTTGGAAGGCCTGATCTAGCTGGACTGATGAACTATGTAAAGCAAAATAAAGATAGAATAGAATTACATACTCGTTAAAATAGGAACCACCCAATCATTACTGGTTTTTCCGGATATCGCTTTCTCAAAATGAAGGCGATATTTTTTTATAATAATATCATTGTTGCAAAAATTTGCACCAAGACATGTCCAGAGTCTATAGATCTTTTTGGGATCCATCGTATGCCAGAAATTGGAATATAGCTCTTGTTTTCCATCCAAAAAATCAAGGATATCTTCTATCCAATATTCTTCATCAACTCGAGTTTTTGAGATATATGGAACCCGAACAAATTCAGTAGATGAAAAAGAATACTCAAAAATAATAGAGTCCGAATTTTTTATTTTTAATTCAATTCTATACGTTCCATCGGGATTTTTGAGCAAGGCAGATCTGAGTGATGCGACCGGAGAGGCTGACCAATATGGAATAAATCTCGTATTAAGTATCGTTAAAATCCTAGAGCAATCATCCTGAAGATGACTCATTATTACTTCTCTTGGTATAAGTGGTTGATTGGCAAAAATACGATTCATCGATTCTCCTATATTCTTTTCTGATCCACCAAAAGATCCAATTGGACATTCTTTTCTTCCTGTTTCAATAATGCCATTTTCTATTTTATACTGACGTCCTAAAAGAAGTGCCTTCTGGGAAAATTCATATCCAAATGATCTGGCTATATCCGTTTCCATCGAAACAATCTCATCAAGTGGAAATATAGAAATTTCGGAAAGTGATTTTGATAAAAATGTTGGGTATTTGAGTCATTGTCCCACAAATCCTCGATTAAATCCCGGAAGCGTATAGATATTTGGAAAATCCACATATTCTTCATATTCAAATTTTTCATATCGAGACTTCATTTCTTCTTTTTTTTCAGATATGTACTGAGCTCGAAATGATTTACGACGTTTTTCGTCAAAGTCATATATTCGAAGCTGTCATTCGAGCTCATTGCGACTTGCTATATAGGTACGAGTTTCGTATTCTCTCCGGTCAAAAATATGAAATAACTCAGCTTGAACTTCTTCATCATATTCATCAATTACAGTATCAATCTCAGCAAAAAGCAGTTCCCTATCGTTGGATAATGTAATCATCATGACATCATCCTCATTAGTAATATCATTTTGTGAAAACATATATCCCGTGATTTCTATTCACTTGAAGTGAAATGGTGTTTTTGGACTCAAAAAATGCAATTGAGCATTTGGTAAAAACTCATTCAAAACTCATTCAAGATACTTGAGTGTGATTGGTAAAATCAAGAGAGGATTGGCATGTTTATATATCAGAGTGAGTGTATATGGATCAAGATGATCCATATGAGAATGTGAGATATAGATAGCGTCTATCGTTGATAATTGAGTGATATCAAGGGTCACTCATACACTTCTCTGCATGAGATCTCCGATGACAAAATCTGAAAGCCATGAATCGATCAGGATTCGAGTATTTTCTAGAGAAGAATTGGAAATATCGACGAGAAATTCCGTGTGACCAAGTGGTGTAATAATCATAGTTGTATAAATAAAATTCCCCTAGAATAGGGGGGATTTATTGTTATTGTATTTCGACGTCAGAAGGGAGAATATCCTTGAGACTTTTTATCATTTCAGCTTTTTGATCTGAGATCATACCGCTAGCCGTTGACATAATTATAGGTTTGATGCGTTCGGTAAGTGGTCAGATGATCTTATCTGGTTGTGTTATCACAAAATATGCGATAGCAATTATAATTACCCATTTAAAAAAACGGAATCACATAAGCGACTTTCTTCGACTTTCATTCGCCATTACTACTGAATATATCTGATTTAACTTCTGCTCGTTAGTGAGAATAGGATTTGACATATGGTATAGTAAAAAAATAAACTATTTTTTGGATTACTCACCTGAAACGGTAGCAGTATTCGTAGGATTATTTGTATCGATTAATACTAGTAATCCTGTAGAAAGAATGGAAAGAATAAGCGTAATTACAGTGATTATAAGAAGAGCTTTGCGCATATATGAAAAAATTATTGTGGTGAAGTAAGTGATTCGACATCAGTCGAAGAAGATGTAGTATCCATCATCTGAGTATCAGTTGTATCTGAAGGTTGTTCAACATAATCAAGAGCTGATGGTACTACCTCAGTAGCAAGAGCATCGATTTCTGTAATCATATCTTGAAATGATTTTGTAGAAGCAGGTAGTACAACTTTCTTTGTAGAAGGAGTAGATTTTGCTGTAATAGAAAGATCAAAGTGAGCAGGCATCTCTTCTGAGATAAGATCAACAATAAGTGCAAATTTTTCTCGAGCGATTTCAAGTCCTACATTCACAGATGCAAGCACACTTTCTCCATTTTTAACAGTAATTGGACCTCGAATCATTCCATCAGCTCACTTGGTAAGATTAGCCGAAAGAGTTCCAACTGGAGATGTTCCATTGATCTTAAGTTCTTCAAGACGATCATCATTGATCACACCAGACCAATCAAGAGTAGCTACAACTGCAGAGAGTTTTCCAGTAAATTTATTTCCCTCAAGTGTATGCTTAAGAGAGATTACCATACCTTGTGCTGAAGCCTCAATAGAAAGTTCGCGGAATTTTCCATCTTTTTGATCAACGTATGCGGAGATTTTCCCCATCTCAACGCTGTCTTTAGTAACTTTGGCATCAAATACATATTTACCTTCTTTTTTTCCATAATTAATATTAATTGCAGCTTTTTCTTCTGAATTTGTAAATTGAAAAGAAGAATTATCTTTTTGATGAGATACAACGATATCTGTTAGAACTTTACCAGATGCTGAGAGTGTACCCTCAAGAAGTGATACAGTTGGGTCTTTTGGATCAAAACCAATCTTTCCAGAGAATGAAATTGACTCCAGAGAAGTTGTCATTGCCTTGATATTTTCATCTGTAATACCAGTTCCAGCAAGATCCTTAGTAAGTTGTTTTGAGAGGTTAACGATATTTGAACGGTCAAGTTCTACTGACCAAAAATGAAGTGCTCCGCTCATACCAAGATCACCTGTTTCCTTGATAATTGGGAAATCTAGAGCATATTTCTCTAAATCAGAGAGAGACTTAGTAAAAATATTCTTACCGATATTGTATCCCATTAGTTCTTCGGCTGACATATCTTCTATAGAACCTTGAGATATATTGAGCCAAGTACTCTCGTATTTCTTGATAATTGCTTTCACTGGCTCTGGAATAACTCCAACATCTACAATATTCTTGTATGATAAATAACTATCTGTTCCATGTGAAAGAAATGAAACCTCATCAACAGAGAGGGAGCCAGAACTAATAAGCGAAGTAAAAAGTAATTGAAGATTCTGAAATACAGATTCTGAATTACGTCCATCAATCAATCCATTATATTTACTAGTAAGACTTCCTGAAAATAACCCTGGCACCGAAAGTGCACTATTCACCATTCACTCAACACTTTCATGACGGTTCACACCAAGCACTGTACCAAGTTTTTCAAATGATTCAACACTCGAATGAATATTTTCTTTATATAAAGAAGAGAATGATTCATCTTTTTTGTCCATACCAGGAATGGTACAAGAAGATAAACCAATCAAAAGTGATACTAAAATAATTTTTTTCATAGAAAGCAGTAAAAAATATATTTTGATATAAATAATAATTCATATCAAAGACGAAAAGAGGATATAAAAAAAAATAAAAAAAGCAAATCAAGCACTCGCCTACAGGTTCTCCAAACTCTTCTTAAGAGTCTCACTTAGGAATGCGTGTTTTTCTGACATCTTTAAGTGTTCTTGGTCATAATTTTCAATCAAGGCATTCCATTTATTCATGAAAAAATCCTTATTTAATTCAGTTGACTGTATAGCAAGATGTTGGATATCTAATAATTTGATTATTTCATCTGTTTTTGGTCAATACGAAATTGGAATATACGGAATGTGATGAACACAAGCGAGTATACCTGCATGTAATCGCATTCCTACGATCGCATAGAGAAAAGGATACACATCAAGAGTTTGTGTAATATTTTTTGTAATATTATATTTTCGTCATGCCATCACTCTTCTTATAAAGAGGACATCATTCTGTGATTCTTCTCATTCTGTTGAAAACACCAAGAAAATGGGTTTATATCCAAGACTTACCAATTCATCATAAATCAATGGAATTGAGGCTTCATTATCAATGAATCCTCCACGGATTGAGATACCAATGGGCTTGATATCCGAAAGTGGCCGAGACTCAACCGGTGGCTTATAGAGAAATACTATGTCATGAACTTGGAGTGATGGTATCTCAAGTGCATCAAGTAGGCCTTTACTTTGTTTATCTCGAACCAATATAAAATCTCCAGGAACAAATAATTTTTTGAGTTTCATCTTATTGGCAACATGCGTAATTTCGAGTCCAATTCCCCAAAACAATATTGTGGTACGAAACATACGTGCAGTATTGATACGAAGGGCCCATTGCATGAATAATACAGCAAAAGAAACTCCTGGTTCATTATCAAAAATAATTCCACCACCTCCAATTATCAGCACATCAGCACGAGAAATGAGCCAAATATTTTGAAAGAAAAATTTGATATTTCGAAACGGATATACTCAAAATTTATTAGGAAAATATGAAGCAAAATGAATATCAGGATCATGTGTCATTATATCAGTCAGATCATATGCAAAGACGGTGATGTCGACATTTTTACCATAGTGTTCGCGCACAAAAA
>JAIESH010000112.1 GCA_019746175.1 Candidatus Altimarinota bacterium | reverse complement strand
TTTGGCTCGTTTTTCATTACGAAACTTGTTTTGGATTTGGTATACTGAACAATTTTCGAGATCTTTGTATGATTGGATAAATTCTCCAATAAGTGGAGTAACCACTTCTTCGTGAGTTGGATTGAGTGCATATTCTTTTCATTCGGCTGCTGGTAACTTGAATAATACATCAACCGTATTCCAACGTTCAGTTTTTTCCCAGTTTTCTCGCGCACCAAGAGCTGTTAAGAGAACTTCACTGGATCAGATAGCATCCATCTCCTCACGCACGATATTCTCGATTTTTCTGAGTGTTTTGAGTCCGAGAGTTGTATAGTTATATGCTCCAGCAAGAGTCATACGAATAAAACCAGCCTGAAGAAGGAGTCCAGTACCACGATTATCTGATCCAGATGGGATAGATTTCTGAGTTTTGAATGGAAGTGTAGATAAGCGTATCATAAAATAGAGAGTTAACAAATAGGAGTATAGAGAAAAAATTAGTTTTTACTATCAAAAAATTTTTTCCTGAATTTTTCGAGATTTAGATGCCATCATTGTGATTTTTTTCATGGAACAAGGATTTGAAAGTTATCAATATTACAATTGGCACCTTGTAGAGAGAGCATCAGTACAACTTGTTTTTGTGATAAATCCTCAATCGTTCCAGTATAACCAAGTACATTTATTAGTTGACTTCAAAGAGTTTCATTAATTCGTGAGTGTAGAGCTTCCATAGATAAAAGTATAAAATAAAAAATCCCCCTCAAAATGATATGACTCTCTGGAGGGGGAAAATTTAGTATTTATGACAAAATTACCTACCGAGAGTCGGCAGGGGAACGGGGAGCAGGTATGAAAGGGTAATATGTATGATATTCATAAATATGATAGTATGGACTGTAGTGTATTTGTCAAAATTATTTTAGTGTAAGTATAAAAAAACTCTTCCACATTGCATGGAAGAGTATGAATAGATAGATTCATTTTCTACACTTACGAGTAGTGAGATAGAAAAGGAATATATCGAGAGTTATATATATAATATTTGTAGAGGTATTGGCATTTATCCAATATTTGTATTGATATGAATTACATCAAGGGCATTTCTGCCCTGCAGGACATTGTGCTACGACATGGTAGTTCTTGGCGCTGAGTTGCGGATTGGCAACATTGTTCGCATTCCACGGAAGGAAATGTTTTACAATGCTTCCTCCACCACTATTTGTCACATCAACCTTTGGTACCCCATTGATATCAGCAGTAATGAGTCCATTCTGATCTACCACATTAATTCCCTGGATGACCCCATTGATTTCTGCTACAGAGAGTACAATAGCGACATGCTGATTCCCAGTATTTTGATCATAAATTGCTTTTCCACCGAAATGAGCAATCATGCTTCCAGGTACCAAGAGTATATCAGCTGTACCACTTACAGCTCGTCCATTCGGGAAGATATTAGCAATAGCACGACCAGTACGCCATGTACCAGTATTACCAGGTGCACCCGTCATGAACTTAGCAAATCCTACACATTGTCCAGTGAATCCAGACTCATATGCCCGCTGATGTGATGCACCAGAGAATAGATATGAATTGATCAATTTACCACTTGCATAAGATGTAGATTGAAGACGTTGCTCAACAGTTGTTGTACCAGAGGAATAACCAGGACTGCCAGAACGCAAGAACTGAACATTCCCGTAGATGGAATGCGTACCATTCGTATAGGATGTAGTCGGTATGGCTACTCCAGAACTATTGACAAACATATTCACATTGGATTTTAGAGCGACTACCTCTACCGGTGTCGCACCGAATACCAATGCACTAGCAGTCATGATAGAGCCCATGACCAAGCTTTTTGCAAAATGATTTTGCATAGTGAAACCTCTTTTGAAAATTTAAGAAAAATGATGCGTTTAAGAAAATGTTACAAGTGTGTGAATGATTATTTCCAAGTCATGATGATTCCTTTCTAGTGTGCGTATTAAAAATATTGTCATAGTGGTGCAAGTTTACCATCCCACCCTCATTGTGATTCTGGGATATCCCTAGATCCTCTCCATGGAAGTCCACGGATATTGATTAGCTTATTAGCAATATTGAGTGCATAAGTATCTACACACTGAGAAATGCCTGGGTATGGATTTCCACCAAAATAACTTGTTCCCATTTGTAGATATCCATAAAGTGACACAAGTTTCCGGTAACCTTCCTTAGCAATATTCTTTCTTCCAGTTTGTGGATTAACGACGAATACCTCTTCCAGAGAAATATATTGTCCAAGATGAACTAGGGTATTATAGGTTATAGGAGCATGGGGATGATCCCTTTGCAGAAATGAGTCTACAATACGAAAATCCTTTTCACAGTGTTGTAGGAGTGGAACCCAATCTGGAGAAGTTAGTAGATCATACACAAGCTTCTCAAGAATAGGATCAACATATCCTGCACCGTTATCGGTACAATAATCACCACCTTCTTGGTATGAACATCCTTTCATCTCAGATTCTGGAAGTGCCACCTCCTTCGGATTTCCTTCACCAAATACATAAGTAATTCCAGAGAGAGTTCTCGTCTTCCATTCTGTATTTGGCTTCTTGAATTCTGGTTTGGTGGTTTCTCCAGTACTGGTAGTTCCAGTTTGAAAAGGATTACCTCCCCATAGATTTTCTGAGTTTGAGATAGTGCTATCTGGTTTTAGAATATTTGTTGAAGTATTTGTTTGTGTATGTAATGATTCATCTAATTGGGATGAATCATGGTTTTGAAAACCTATATATCCCAATAAGAGAAATAGAGATAATCCAATAATTAAGATAATGTATTTTTGTATAGGTTTCATATTTTTCCTCGAGTTAAATAATGAAAAAAGATTCAGGAACTACGATTTGCAAATCTGGTATAATGATATTGCTAGCTAATCCCTTTGTCAAAGCCAAAAAATTGTCAACCGATTATTCGTGAAAAAACCCTAGATGTAATGATCTTGTAATATTTTATAATATAAAGTTCCATTCTTGAATAAGCCATGTGTACAAAAAAGTGATCTAAGAAATAGATAACCTTACTTCCAGAAAATGATAAAATACCACAATGTATATCAATACCAATCAGAAATAATCACTATAAGTATGTTTTTATGGGTAAAAGTAATAAAAATAGATAATTTCACCCCAAAAAAGATGAGACACAAAATCATATTTTATGAGATACCAAAATATATATTTCAGAGATTTTACAGGCTTATAATTGATTATTTTTTCTTAAAATTGAATAAGTAATATGTACAAGAATGGGAATATTTCTGAAGGATATATAAAAAATTCCCTATCTATATAAATTATGGATAGGGAATTGGTATGAATGTATGTTATTTTCTCTTTTTGAGACTTGCAAACCACTCTTTTTCTTTATCAGACCAATCTTGATAAGGATGATTGGTAAATGAATTATTGGTAATCCTTTTTTCTTTGGTAGTTTCTTGTCCTACCCATTCTGGAATTTGGAATTTTTCATTTTCACTCGCGAGTTCGATATCTGCGAGCACTATTCCCATATTTTTATCTTCATATTCGTCGAGTTCCCATTTTTTTCCATCAGTATGGATATATTCATAGCGAGTTTTGATAACCTCACCATGGCCAATCATAATGTATAATGCTACACGAGTTGGCATTTCCCATTCATATTCATCACGGACATTGGGTCCGTCTTTTTTGGTGCGTTTTTCCACCTTAAAGGTAAATGCAGCACTTTGCTCTCCAGTGTTGATATCTTCTATAAGACGAACACGGAGTTTGTTGCCATCACCACGATGAATGGTTGATTGTATATATCGTTTTTTGGGAAGTGTAGCCTTGAGATTACTCCATTCTGGATGATCCGTATTGACTACGTATTGTCTTTCGATTTCTTTTGCCATAGATATAAATTATGAGTACAGATCTATGGTACCATATTTTTATAAAAAGAGCAAACGTATAACTACTCAATAATAGTTTCTGAAGGTGAATTTTCAGGAGTTGATACAGGTTCTTCTGGTGAATTTTCTACTGGTGATTCTTCTTGGATACTAGTGGTAGTATCTTCGTTTGATTCTTCTGTTACAATCTCTTCAGTAGGTAGTTCTGTATTGTTGCCAGTATCTTCAGTTGGCGGATTTTCTACTGGTGTAATTTCAGTTGGTGGTTCTGTAGTTCCAGTATTGGTATCACCAGAAGAAGTATCTTCAGTTACGGGTAATGGATCAGTTATTTCTCAGGAAACACTTGGTTCAGGTGTTGGTGGTTCTGTATGAGTTTCTTCGGGTATTACTCAGACACTAGTATTAGAAGCATCAATAGCGAGAGATATCCAATCAAATGATGTAGTTTCAGAAACTGTGGTTTCAGTTTCAATAGTGAATCAATTAACGGATTTATTCGTTATTCTATATCTATCAAAGCTATCTGCACTTGCTGTTATCTTCGGAATTATACTATATGGGGTATCAAATATTACTTGAACTGATCTGCTTCCAGCTTGGATTATAGCACTACCTGCCATATCCTTATCTTTGAATGTAACTCGACCTTCAAATGTAACTGTTGATTGAAATACTACTGATTTCATAAATGTAGCCATCTCAGCAAATGTAATACTTACTTGAACAAGGAGAGATTGAATAGTTCATACAATTGCATCAAGTATAGATCTATCTTCAGTAGAAATTGGATCCACGACATTAGGTGTATTTGTATTGTTATCTATTTGTGATTTGATTGCTGCGACTGAACCTGATAAGTTCAAGAATTGAAGTGAGATATCATTTATATTTCCTGATAGGAGTGAATACTCAGATATCATTGAGCTTAAGCTACCAGAAACACTGTTTACATTATTTGCTAGAGTATTTATTGCGGTTCCAAATCAAATCATATTACCTGAAGTGAATGTTGGATCAATTTTTGTTAGAGACTTATTCACCATAAATGAAAACCTATCGAGAGATGAAGTTAGATTTCCCGAAAGACTTCCACTTTGATTGAGATTCAAGAAAGAATTATATTCAGTTTCGTTGATGCCATCAAAATAAGTATTTTCTATAAATACCATAACTGTTCATTCAACATCTCCAGATAATCCCGTTAACGCCTTACCAATAACACGTCATGGTTCTGTGGCTTTCATACCAACTCCTGGAATATCTGACGTAGTGATGTAGTCTCCAGGTGCAATATTACCATTTTGAGTTGTTACCTTTACTGGAACACGACCCGATAGACCAACTATAATAGGTTTACCTATTCCATCGTTTTCTCAGATAACCATACCTGGTTTGGTTGATACAATACCAAGAGATTTAGTATCATATGATTGGTTAGATTTACGTACTTGAGATACACCATCTCATGTTATAGATATGATATCTCATTCACGTATAGTTATATCACTACTATAGTATATTTCAGCATAATCAGCACCACGTACCTTAAATGCATTAAGAGTACTACCATCATTTACTGTTGTGTTTGTAGCTCCAGCTATAGCCTGAGCCCATTGAAGTGTTACATTTCCGGCTGTAGCTCCATTTTTTACGGAAAATGAAAGTATCGCAGATTCATCAGTTGAAGAATTTGTTGTCATAACTACTGCGGTGGCACAAGCAGTATTGGCTAATGAGAGCGTTGCTCAAGCTGCATCAATGGCACTATATACACAAGTTGCACCTCCAGGAGCAGTTATAGCAAATCGAATATCCTGAGCAGTTTGAGAAATATAGTCTACTACGAATTGTCCGATCCAAGTTTCATTTGCTCATACTGCAAATGTGAGTTCGCTATCATTTTGTAAAGTTACCGTATTAAATACAGTTTGATCTGTGGATTTACTGACCATGATTTGACTTTGTCATGATTGATCACCGATCCATTTCCATGCTGTACCATTCCACATTGCTTGTCGGCTTTGATTTGACTCCACTCTTTCACCTAGCATATTAAATCATACTGTACCAACACTGTTGATATAGATAATTCTTCCGGCTGAAGTATTACTCGGTGTCGGTAGGGTAATAGTTTGATTGGCTGTAGTTTGATTGATATTGAATGTTGTTTTGATATCTACTGTTGTTACTGCAGTACCGATACTACCACCAGTAATTAGATTTCCTATTGTAGATGCAGAAAATACCGTTGAACCAGAATTATGTAAATTTGCAATTGGTGCATTAGTTCCAATTCAGAGTCTCTTATTTGTATTGTCCCAAAATATATTATTATCTTCAGTTACACTACCTCCAACTCACGCAAATAGTATTGAACCTTGAGTTATACTTGAGAATGTAGGTGCATCTGCAAATGTCTTTGTTCAAACTATTGTTTGTGTACCAGTAGATACAAATCAACGAGCTGTAGCACTCGCATCAGGTATATGGAATGTGTGTGTATTTCCAGTAGAAATAATATTGAAATCGGTTCCTGTATTTCCTACAGCAAATGCCTGAGTTACTCCAGTGAGCCCATTTATAGAACTAATTTTATTATTAAATATATTCCAATCACTCGCAGATAATGCTCCAGTTGTAGTAGAACTTGCAATATTAATGCCAAATACTCCGGAAAGATTATTATAAGTTAAAGGTCCAAGTGCAGAAAGCGATCCAAGAGATATCTTAGCTGTTAATGCTCCAGATAGAGTATTTACTACTCCAGATAGACTTGAAAGACTTGTATTTGTAGTAGCTAGATTTCCACTGAGAGTAGCAATATTACCACTGAGAGTAGCAATATTACCAGTAGCCGTTGCTAGATTTCCAGAAACAATAGCAATACTACCCGTAATAGTGGATATAGTTCCAGAGAGAGCATTCTGTGCCCGTACATTGGTAAAATAGAATCTCGTTGTTCCTTCAGCAAGATCATCAGTAGTTTTAAGTCCAAAAGCTGCATTAAAACGCGCTTGAGTATAGTAGAGATTACTTGATTCAGTTACTACTGCAGTATTGAGAGTCTGCCATGTCTTATCTCCTCGATAATATTGTAGGTTTGTACCAACAGTAATTGTGTTTTCTTTACCTGCCACTACTCCAGAAAGAGAAGTAAGATTAGTAGAAATACCAGCTACTGTTCCAGAAAGAGTAGAGAGTGATCCAGATAGAGTAGTAAAGCTTGTAAACAATGTACTTACAGATCCAGAAAGAGAAGTAATATTCGCATTTGCAGAAGCCAGATTACCTGAAAGTGTTGCAATAGTAGAAAGTACTCCAGATACTGTTCCAGATAAAGTAGTTAAACTCGTACCAAGACCAGATACGGTTCCAGATAGACTAGTGAGATTAGAGTTTGTCGTTGCAAGATTAGAGTTTGTCGTTGCAAGGTTACCAGACAATGTACTCACATTACCGTTTGTGATAACAAGATTTGCATTCGTTGTAGCTAGATTTCCAGAGAGTGTATTAAGATTTCCAGAAAGAGTTCCAAGATTCGTTGTAAGTGTAGCAATATTACCAGTAGCTGTTGCTAGATTACTATTCGTTGTAGAAAGACCAGTAGTAAGATTTCCAATACTTGTTGTATGTCCTGCCACTACTCCAGAAAGAGAAGTAAGATTAGTAGAAATACCAGCTACTGTTCCAGAAAGAGTAGAGAGTGATCCAGATAGAGTAGTAAAGCTTGTAAACAATGTACTTACAGATCCAGAAAGAGAAGTAATATTCGCATTTGCAGAAGCCAGATTACCTGAAAGTGTTGCAATAGTAGAAAGTACTCCAGATACTGTTCCAGATAAAGTAGTTAAACTCGTACCAAGACCAGATACGGTTCCAGATAGACTAGTGAGATTAGAGTTTGTCGTTGCAAGATTAGAGTTTGTCGTTGCAAGGTTACCAGACAATGTACTCACATTACCGTTTGTGATAACAAGATTTGCATTCGTTGTAGCTAGATTTCCAGAGAGTGTAGCAATATCTGCTTCCGTTATATTTACTCGTCCTGAAAGTGTATTTACTGTACTAATAGTGGTCACCAGTTCTCAAGAGAAGTTACTTAATGTAGTAATGGTAGTAATAAGATTTCCAGAGAGTGTAGCAATATCTGCTTCTGTTGTATTTACGCGCCCAGATAGGCTAGCTAAGTCATTGTTAATATCATCAATGTCGTTAGATAAACCAGCCACTACTCCAGATAGACTCACTATATCGTTAGATAAACCAGAAATATTACCAAAGAGAGTAGATACATCTCCCATTAGATTTGTAATATCTGAGTTGGCAGAAGCTAGATTTCCAGATAAACTAGCTATACTAGAAAGTACACTAGATACCGTTCCAGATAAACTAGTTACAGAACCAGATACTGATGCGATATTCAGATTAGCAATGGAAAGATTTGAATTTGTAGTAGCTAAGTTACCAGAAATAGTCGAGAGGTTGCCATTTGTTATTGCAAGATTTCCACTGAGTGTAGTAATATCGCTTTCGGTGTTATTTACTCGTCCTGAAAGTGTAACTAATTCGCTACCAATATTTGAAACTGTTCCACTGAGTGTAGAGACATTACTATCCGTGATAGAAAGATTTGAATTTGTACTAGCAAGACTTCCAGACAATACGCTTACCGTCGTAGAGAGTGTTGTAAAATTACCAAAGAGTGTACTTACAGATCCAGAAAGAGAAGTAATATTCGCATTCGCAGAAGCGAGAGAACCTGAGAGTGTTGCAAGAGTAGAAAATACTCCAGATACTGCACCTGAAAGGGAACTTAGATTACCATTGTTGGTAGCTAGATTACCAGAGAGGAGAGATACTGTAAATAGTGATCATGCAACACTTCCAGAAAGTGCAGCCATCTCAGTATTAACACTTGCTATATTTGTATTAAGAGAACCAATGTTTCCAGAGAAACTATTTACAGTTCCAGAAAGTGTAGAAAAATCATTTGTAAGAGTAGTTATTCCTGTATTTATAGAGATAAGACTTCCAGAAATTGTATTAAATACAGAAAGAACTCCAGATATATTTCCAGATAAACTCGCAATATCTCATTCTGTGGCTGTTATTCGTCCAGAAAAGGTACCAACAACACTAGCAAGATTTCCTACATTAGCATTTGTTGTAGCAAGACTTCCAGATAAACTCGCAATATCTCCGGCAAGACTTGTAAAATTACCAAAGAGAGTAGATGTATCTCCCATAAGACTTGCAATATTCACATTTGCAGAAGCAAGAGTCCCCGAGAGAGTAGATAAAGTAGAAAGAACACCAGAAACTGTTCCACTGAGTGAGGCAAGATCTCCAGAAAAACCGATAATATTTGCAATATTACCAGAAAGAGTA
The DNA here is from genome assembly GCA_019746175.1 of Candidatus Altimarinota bacterium. Classification (GTDB taxonomy): domain Bacteria; phylum Patescibacteriota; class Gracilibacteria; order BD1-5; family UBA2023; genus JABFSX01. The sequence continues at coordinate 6,702 of JAIESH010000112.1, read as the reverse complement.
CTGATATCAGTTGTGATATTTACTAAATTTGTATTTATAGTACTTACATCACTCGCAAGATTTCCAACATTAACATTCGTTGTAGCAAGACTTCCAGATAAAGTGGCTATGTCTGCAGAAATAGTAGTAAAATTACCAAAGAGAGTAGATATATCTCCCATAAGACTCGCAATATTCACATTTGCAGAAGCAAGGCTTCCAGAAAGTGTCGCAATAGTAGAAAGAACACCAGATACTGTTCCAGATAAAGTAGTCAGACTGGTATTAAGAACTGAAAGCGTTCCTGAAAGAGAAGCAATATCCGATGTGTTCGTAGCAATAGTTCCTTCTGTAGTAGTTACACGACCAGAAAGTGTTCCAATATTTGTTGAGATTGCACCTATATTGCTATTCGTTGTTGCAATATCACCAGAAAGAGAATTGATAGCTCCTGAAAGTGCATTCTGAGCTCTTGCATCAGTAAAGTAGAGATTACCATCTTCTGTTACATGTGATGTTGTGTAATCTCAAGTTTGTCATACTACTGATCCTGTTCTTCCGAAAACAGAATTTACATTACTATTATTATATACAACAGTTGTTGTATTGCCTGAAGGGGATGAGCCAGGTAGACTAGTAAGTGGTGTTCCATTTGGCGTAGTATATGCTGCAGGTGTAATTCCAACTGGAGTATAGATATTTTGGTTATTATTTGGTGCTGAATTAAACGAAATACCACCAGAATTTGTATTTTTCTTTACTCCATTAATCCATGAAGAGTCTATTTTTCCTGTATTTGTAGGCTTTTTCCCGAGTATCCAACTCCCATCACTTACGAGTTCTGTCTCTATTTTTTTGCTTTTAGCTGCACCGATCCAAGAATCATCGATAATATCATTCGTACGCTCATAACTGTACTCATTGGCACCTAGTCAGATTGCTGTAAAAACCCCAAGTTGTTGATATAGCATTGCTGCAATCAACACATAGGTGATAGGGCGTTGAAACCGTTTTGGTCAATCATTTTGCGATGAATTTTGTTGTTGTATTGGTGGCATAATATATATATTTATTTGAGCATAACATAAATAAAAAATATTTGCAAATATCGGCATATATCAGATATAGAAGCCATTTGCAAGTAAAAATAAATAAAATTATATTTTTATTAACTAGATTTTTATCAGATTTTCCCATCAAAAAATAGACCAACAAAAAAATAAATAAAATTGGCATTTTTTATACATCTATTCTATTTTTCTGAGGGTACCTATATGGGTAATTATTTTGAATATTTTATATCTTTTTTGGTGCATTTTTCCTTTTAAAATCGGGGTTTTATAAAAAAAGAGTGTATCAATTTTGTCTACAGTTCTTTTCTTATGTAAGTTAGCTTTTCTTATTTTTCCAAAAAAAATAACCATTTTTTTGAATAATTGGTTATTTTTTTAGCTATTTCCCCATAAAATACTACAAGCAGCTTATATGGTAAATCAATACTATAATAGTTTTTTAGGATAAAAGCATATTTGCTATATCTTTTCATTTTTCACCACTAATAAAATTAGTATGATGAAATCATTCATGGTGAATGACGGTAATTTTTCCTGGAGCTATGCTCATATCTGGAATTTGATGACTAGCTGGTACTATACTGTCATTGTGTGCTACATGCACAGAGAGTTTTCCGAGTTGTGTAGCCAGATTAGATCCTCTGAGGTATCATCATTTTTCATTAATTTCGCTACATGCACGAGAAGTAAAAGAGATAATGTTGGCAAGAGGAGTTCATCTGAAGGGAGTTCACATTGTAATAACTTCAGAAACTCTGAGTGAACTCTTATGCCTAAGGGCATCTAACGCAATGAGTCACCCATTACTGAATCAAACTAGCCGTATATCGATCTTTTTTCAATGTAGTGATAAAATTTTCTCAATCTTTTCATTGAGTAATTTCGCAGCTTCACGAATAGAGGTTGTATTGAAAAGTGGAAAATCTGGTGCATACGCTACGTTAGCCTTTTCTCACAAGTTATTCCCAAGTTCTCTCATAGTAGCATGATTTCCACTAAAACCAGGAATCAGTACAAAAATCGGTGCATCCTTTCCATGATCCATAGTATCTTTCGGGGAACACAATGTTCACATGAAGCTATTGCTCATATGTTCTAATATTCCGAAAAATCCAGAAAGAGAAGGAATGGGAGAAAATTGTGGATAATTTCATTGTTTCAAGGTATCCATATTTTTTTTAAAATAATAACGGAACACTACACGAATATATTTTCAGTATAAGAGAAATGAATCCTAAGTAAAGCATTGATAATTTAAAAAAATACCCTCTCCAAAAGAGAAGGTATTTTTGAATATAATTTAGATTATATGTGTCTTTTTTCAAATGTATGAATCATATGGAGGACTATCGCTCCTACTGCGAATATTGCAAAAATAAGATCAATACCATTTACGAGTGATAAAATAAACGCAAGCAAGACGAATACTCACCACTTTTTCCAAGGCGTAGAGAATGTTTGGCTCCATGTGGTATTAATGAGACTTGTTCCGAGTAATAAAACTATCAATTTAGCGAATAAGAATGTGAATCCATAGAGTGCAACCGTCAGGATTCATACTGGTATTCCGATAACCGTTATAAAAAAGAGAATAGCGATAATTGGAGTAAGAATAAAGTATAGAATTCCGAATATAAAACTTTTTCAAATGTGGGATTTGAGTGTAGTAGCAATCTGACCCAGATTCTTCCCAAAGAGACCAAGTATGATACTTCATACTATGAGTAAAAATAGAAATTTATAAACAAGAGACCAAGCAACAATTCCATATATATGCTCATCATATTCTTCATGATCTGAAAAACTAGAGCCTCCAAGATATACAGCCCCCTGTGTACTGATTTTTTCTAGTTCAGGAATAGCTTGTTTTGATTTGTATGTCAGTTTTCCAAGAATCTGAGCATTTGGTCATATACGTATTTTTGAATTATCATATATATCGATATAGACATCTCCATCAATTTTACCATCAAAATCTATCTCTCCTATAAGAATATTAGCCTTTCATTGTACGTGACCATTCATGATTCCTTTTCATCCAGCCATAGCGAGATCTCCTCAGATAACTACTCCTTTTGAGATACTCATATCTCAAGCTGCTAGATTAATATCTCCAGAAGCACTATTTTCAATAGAGACTTTTCCTCACGTGATACGTATATCTCATTCGGTAGTATTTTTCACTCGTATGCTTCCTCATGCAACAAACAGATCATCTCCAATGATTCAGCTCGTTTCTATATCGCCTCAGGCAATATATACGCTATTTGATATTTTTCCTCAAACTTTGATGTTGCCTCCAGCGAAAAATCCATCTCCAGTAATTTCAGATTGAGTATCAATATTGCCTCCTGCAACATAGATATTATCATTGATTGGTTTTTCAATTCGAATATTTTCATTACCTTCGATAACCGTATAGGCTCATACAGTATGGGGGAATAGTAGGCTCAGTAGGATTCCGGTTCATGCAAGATATCGTAACATATAGTAATATAAGATTAAAAATAAAACACCCACAATCTTTTAGATGTATTTGCCCGAAAAAAGTTTCAAAAAAATTATTATTATAAATTTGAAACTTTTTTTATACAATTTAATCTAAGTTTTAGTATACAAAAAATATAAATTTATAGAAACTTATTCTGATAACATCCTGATTACTGAATTCATTTCTGGAAATAATCTTGCACTGGAGATATTATTGAAGCGATATCTTCAGGGGATATTTGCTATTGCATTTCGTCTTTGTGAAGATGCTGATGATGCCAATGATATCACACAAGAAGTTTGTATCAAGATTATGAAGTCTCTCAAAACATTCCGAAAAGAGTCCGAATTCAAAACTTGGATATATCGCATTGCCTACAATGAAACACTTTACTTTTTGAGATCAAAAAAAGAACCCATAGACATAGCAGATATAGAATTTTCTCTAGGCGAAAATGATGTATATGAGTGAGATACTGTTTCTCTCGAAAAATCGGTTCATGAGGCAATCGATCAACTTCCTCCAATTGATAAAACTATTATTCTCTTATATTACTTTGATGATCTGAAAATAAGAGAAATTGCTGACATCATAGATATGAATGAAAACACCATAAAAACAAGAATTTCTCGAGCCAAAGTATTTTTACAACCCTTACTCGAAACACTATGAAAACACTTATAACAACATACTATCGCGAACCTCAGGTAGATACTGATAAGATTATGAAATCTATCTTCTCAGAGAAGAAAAATTATTCTTGGAATGATATATTTTTTATACCTACTATTGGTATGGCAATATTACTTGGAATTTTTTCAATTTTTTTGTTCGATCTGAATCTTGATTTTCTTTCCACAGGGATTAGTGTATATCCTGCGATTGGATGAATATTATTTATTATTTTGAATATTTGAGTTGGAATATTGGTGTTTATCTCCAAGTATTATTCGCTCATGATATTGTTTTCAGCTATTCTTTTTCTCGTGCAAAATTTGAGAATATATCAACTTCACTCTTAGAAATTTTTTATTTTTTGGAAGTAGATTTATATAAATACTGTTTGAGTTCTCTCTATTTTTTCCTATACTCAAGCTCTATTTTAGAAAACACAATCTTATGCAAGAAACGATTCTTCCAATTCCAAATTATAATACGATTATCTCAAAGGCACTTGAGTTCAAAGAATACCAAGTAGATGTCGTATTATCTCTTACAGCCGAATGATCGACTGTTCCGTTTATTGCACGATATCGCAAGGAAAGAACAGGTGATCTCGATGAGAATCAAATCCGTGATATTATCGAACTCCACACGAAGGAAGAGAATCTTCATAAAGCTAAGCAAACCGCTATCAATGGAATTGAAGAACTCGGGAAAATGACTCCAGAATTACTCCAAAATATCATAAATGCCAAGAGCCTGAAGGAAGTAGAAGAGATCTACAAACCATACAAATCCAAGAAAAAAACAAAAGCCATGATAGCAATCGAAAAAGGATTTCAGTGTGTGGCAGATAGCATCAAACAAAACCATATTATTATCCCAGAATCACTCCTCAAGGAATATAGTGAAGCTGAGATTATCGAATGAGCGATTGAAATTATTGGAGCAGAGGTCTCAGCACTGGCAAATTTGCGTCACGAACTCATATCCCTCCTCTATAGAGAGGGGAGTATCGTGTCTTCAACCAAGTCGGATAAGATGCTTGAAAAATTAAATCAAAAAGATCGCGATCAAATCCCAAAATTTGCACTGTATTCTGAGTTCAATTTGCTACTTTCTCGAATTAAACCATATCAGATTCTTGCATTAAATCGTGGAGAAAATCTTGGAATTCTGAATGTGAAACTGGAGAAAGATGATGAGATATCGGATAAGATTCACATCAAATACGCAGATATTCTTTCTATTCGAAATGTATTTATTTCTGAGCTGGAATCAGGATTCAAGATTGGATATGATGCTCTGTTTGCATCTGTTGAGAATGAGATTCGAAGTGATCTTTCTGAGGTAGGAGAGGATGATGCTATCAAGGCGTTTCAAGTGAACCTTGGAGCACTACTTATGACCAAGCCTGAATACGGAAAGATTATTCTTGCGATCGATCCAGGATATCGAGTAGGATGCAAAATCTGTGTAATTGATACACTGGGTAATCCTATATTTTTTGATAAAATATTCCTTCATGAGGAAGATAGATTAATCATTAAAATAAAATCAATCATCGAAAAATATCATCCAGATATTGTGGTAGTTTGAAATGGTACAGGATGTGATGAGACATGTCAGGTTATATCGACGGTATTCTCATGAGAGATCATTGTAGTGAATGAATCAGGAGCATCTGTGTATAGTGCGAGTCCAGTAGCTCAAGAAGAATTCCCAGATCTTGATTCACTCGATCGTGGAACGGTATCAATCGGTCGCCGCTATATTGATCCACTTTCTGAACTCGTGAAGATTCCTGTAGGGAGTATCGGGGTAGGGATGTACCAACATGATATTGCTCCTAAGAAACTCGATGAAAAACTCGGATATGTAGTCGAGGATGTGGTGAATGAAGTAGGAATCAATGTAAACAATGCTTCTATCTATGTACTTTCTCATATCTCAGGAATAGATAAAAGAGAGGCCAAAAAAATCTACAATCACAGGCCATACAAATCTCGAAAAGCTCTTCAAAAAGTGTTATCCGAAAAAGCCTACACTCTGGCAATTGGATTTCTCCGAGTTCCAGCAAGTAGCGAATCTCTCGATAATACCGATATACATCCAGATCAATATGAACTCGCTCATTATATTATAGAGAACAATACCTCTGTTTCTGATTTTTCTAAAAATAAAGAAACACTTCAAAAATTATATCCAGATTGCAATACTGGAACGATTGAATTTATCCTTGATTCATATGCAAAAATAGGAATTGAGAAACGTGTGAATTCTACCCATACAAAAGCTAAGAAAAAAGTATCTCTCGAATCAGTTAAGGAATGAGATATATTCGATGGAATAGTTCGCAATGTTATCGCATTCGGGGCATTCGTAGATATTGGACTCAAGTCAGATGGTCTCGTACATGTTTCACAGATGGCTGACAGGTTTGTTGCAAATCCAAATGATATCGCAAGTGTAGGGGATCACATCAAAGTGAAGGTT
>JAIESH010000135.1 GCA_019746175.1 Candidatus Altimarinota bacterium | reverse complement strand
GAAGCTCCAGAATCTGAGAATGTACCTCCTTGAACCACATTCACTGTCGAACTTCCAGAAAGAGTAACTACTGGAGCTGTAGTGTCGACTACATTCACCGTACGAGTAATCATTCCACTATTTCCTGCAGCATCTACCTTCATATATTCAATTACATAACTTCCTGTAGCCATATGATTCACAGATCCTGACGAAGCAAATGATCCTGTCGATCCATATAGTCCTATAAGTGTATTTCCACTTCCATCAATATTGTCTGTCCATGAAGCTCCAACTTCGACATATGGCGATCCAAATTCAATATTCATTGGAGTACTTCCAGATAGAGTAACTACTGGAGCTACTGCATCAGGAGCATTTACATTCACCGTTCTATCTACACTTCCTGTATTTCCAGCACCATCGACATATACATAAGATACTACATATGTAGCAACAGTATTTACATCGACACTTCCAGAATTATAACTAAGAATATCTCCAATTCCATCTACTGCATCCGTCCATGAAGCTCCAGAATCTGAGAATGTACCTCCTTGAACCACATTCACTGTCGAACTTCCAGAAAGAGTAACTACTGGAGCGGTGGTGTCTATATTAAATGTTGTCCCAGTTGGTGGATTTGCAGGTTCACTTGTAGATACACTATTTACGGATGATAAATTCACTGTAGCTGATCCATCAATATAATTACTGCCATCATCTTGGCTCACTGTGTAGTCATAGGTAAATATTGTACCAGTTCATGCATCAATCATTGGTGCACTGGTGATATCTATTGATCCAGGTTGATCAATATCAATATTTACAGATCATGTGATTGTCTCAGAATATGTGGCTGTAACCGTCATAATTCCAGCATTTGCTGGATTTTTTGAATAACTCAAAACCACATCAGGCACACCCGCATAGAGATTATTGATTGGACTGAGTATAGATAATACAAAAGCAGTAAGCACGATGGTGCTTATTTCTTTTTTGTAGAAAATATGGAATAATTTCATATAAATAGTTAGAATAGATCTAGCCTAACATATTTATTTTCCCAATGCAATTATTCATTAAAAAATAAGACACAATATATATTGACAATCAATCAATTTTATATAATTGGGTCTATTCTTAATCATAATATCTTTCGAATTATTACTTTAAATAAATAAAAACTCTCGAATTTAGAGAGTTTTTATTTTTCTTAATGTCCCATTCTGAGTATATCTTCATGAACGGAGTTTGCAGCAAGACAACCTTCAGCAGCACTCATGATCGTTTGACGGAATTTGTTACTATTCGTAGTAACATCTCAAGCAGCATAGAGTCATCGTATATTAGTCTCTTGACGCTTATCAACTACTAGACAACCTTCATTGTCTTTTTCAGGAGAGAGATGATCGATGAGCCCTGTAAATGGTTCGTTTCAGACTGCAATGAATATCCCGTCAAGATCAAGAGATGATCCATCCTTACAAAGAATAGACTTCATTCCCATCATGTCTCATCTGATTTCTGCAACCTCCGTGAAATAGTGAAATACTATATTTGCATGTTTTTTAGCTTTTTCTACCCAGATATCCTCCGCTCGGATTTTATCAGTACGAATGAGAATGTGCACCTCTTTACATATTTCTGCAAGGTAGAGCGCCTCTGTTATAGCAGTATTACCACCACCGACGACTGCAACGGTAAGGTTTTTAAAAAAGTTACCATCACAAGTCGCACAATAAGATACTCATTGTCCGATAAACTCTATTTCGCCCGGAACTCAGAGTTTTTTGTATTTATTTCCCGTAGCAAGGATAACTGTTCGAGATTCGAATTCTTTGCCCGTAGAAGTTGTAACAGTGAAATCGTATTCACCATTTTTTGTAATAGTTTCTACGCGTTCTTGCAATATCTCAGATCCGGCAGTACGAGCATGAAGAGCAAAATTATCCATAATAGATTTTCCACTATCAGACAATACTCCTGGCCAATTTTCTACACAATGACTCGTACCTAGGGCTCCACCAGGAAGTTCACCTATAATAATATTTGAGAGTTTATATCTACTTGCGTACATTCCAGCAGGTAGGCCAGCTGATCCTGCACCTATAATAATTGTATCTAACATTTGAGACATAAAATAATTTAAAAAATATAATGAGATTAGTTCTCATTATATTAATTTCTTTAAAAATACAAGTTTTTTATAGCGTAGAGTTTCTAGTCGAGGTATGAGTAGAACGATATTCATTGATAATTGTATTGATTCGATTCCCATTTTCTACAGGATTTGGAGCGAAACTGACAATCATATCAGAATTTTCACTGGCCGTATGAATATGTACATGTCAGTAATGAAGCACTGTTTGTAATATGCCCGTTACTTCCGCATTTACTTCTTGAACACGATTGAGCCCACATTCTGTTACTCTTCTAGAAAGCGCTGAAACTTGCTCAATTCCTATAATTCGTTGATCTGTAATCAGAAATAGATCAAGCTCATCACTTACCCAAGATACGAGGATAAAAGTAAGAAAAAACATCCAATAAAGACTGAGAGTTCACCAGAATATTGCAGTACCAAATATTGCCACAAGAGTACCTTTCATCATGAGTATAATCAATGTTGTGATCAAGAGTCACATTATATAACCGATCTTGAATACAAATACAATCCAATGTCTATGAAGCTTCATGAGAAGTTTTTCACCAGGACGCATTTGAGATGCTGTTTTTAGGTTTTCAATCATGTGATATGAGGTGGTTTGAAATATATAGGAACAATTCGTACTTCAGTATCTTTAGTTCGAAAAGTTGAAAAAATAGTATCTCTAGAGTCACTGTATTGTATATATTTTATGCCTTCTGTCGAGAGATTTGATGAAATTATTCATTCGTATATTCAAGGCAGAATAAACTCTTTTGATATAGATCTAATACCAAAAGAATCTCTTATGAGATATTCTTTTGGATTGAGCTCTAATATTGCGTTATTCGAATTTTTTATCAAATCAAAAAAATGACACGATTTGAGGGCAATATTATGAGTATAGGTAAGTGCATTCATTGCAAGAGTTATTACTCGCATAAGAGTAAATGCACCAGGTCAAACAATACACCAGATTTCACTTATATTATATTCATCGACAATATCGACAAGCATTTTTGGAAAAGTGGCTGCTGTTTCGAGGTTTTTTTGGAGTGATTTTGTAATCGTTTCTGAGGTGATAAAAATCTGAAAACAAATTTCATTTCAAATGGGATTAATATAGAGAATAGTATTCATGGTTTTAATATTTTTTTAGCTACCGCGATAGGAGAGTGCCTCGAGTATATGTTTAGTTTCAACAAAGTCACTATTATCGAGATCTGCGATAGTTCGAGCGACACGTAGTATTCTATAGTAGACTCTTGTTGAGAGTTTCAATTTTTCTGTTGAATTAATGGCAATTTGTAAAGCACTCTCACTAATTTTTCAGAGCGATTCAATATCGACATTCGACATCTCTGCATTTGAGTGAATTGATTTTCCACTAAACCTTAAGTGTTGCGTTTCACGAGCTTTCATTACTTGTTCCTTCAGAGTTTGGCTATTTTGCCCAGTTCTTTTTTCGCCAAGTTCGCCAGTTTTGACTCGTGGTACACGGATAAATAAATCGATTCTATCCAGAATTGGACCAGATAGTCGACATCGATATTTTTCGATAGCAGATGATGAACAACTACATGGTTTCTCCTCGTCTCACATATATCCGCATGGACATGGATTCATGGCTCCAACAAGAGCAAAACGAGCTGGATATCGACATGATTGATTGATACGATTGATGGTTATTTCGCCATCTTCAAGTGGTTGTCTGAGAGTCTCAAGAATTGATTTACTAAACTCTAGGAATTCATCAAGAAAAAGTACTCACTTATGGGCCAGAGATATTTCTCCAGGGCGTGCATCTCGTCCACCTCCAATAATTGATGCTTCACTGGCGGTGTGATGTATCGTTCGAAATGGTCGTTTTGTGATAAGTGGATTATCTTTTGATAGAAGTCCTGCAACAGAATATATTTTTGAGAGTTCAATTTGTTCATCAATTTCCATTTCAGGAAGTATTCCAGCCATAGCTTTTGCAAGCATAGTTTTTCCACTTCCAGGTGGTCATTGCATCAGAATATTATGACCTCAAGCAGCTGCAATGAGGAGTGCTCTCTTTGCTTGTTCTTGTCCTATTATATCAGAGAAATCTGGTGAGTATATTTTTTTGGATATTGTTTCCACTTCTTGATAGATTGTTTTTATAGGAATATCCTTAGTTCCACTGAGAATCTCTATCATTTCGGAGAGAGAATTGATTCCAATAACATCAATATCGGGTATTACTGAAGCTTCTAATGCATTATCTATGGGTAAAAAAACCCGACTCATTCAGAGTTCTCGAGCCAAAATAGTTGCTGGAAGTGCTCCATTAATAGCTCTAATATTTCCATCGAGTGCCAGTTCCCCGAGAAATAGTGAGGATGTAACTATTTTTTCTGTGAAATCGATATCTTTTCCAAGAATTCCAAGTGCTATTGGAAGATCATAGAGTGGTCATTTTTTTTTGAGATCAGCAGGTGCGAGATTCACCGTTATACGAGCTCATCCAGGAAAAGTATATCCAGAATTTTTGATAGCACTTCGTACTCTTTCTCGACTTTCTTGTATGGCCATGTCACCAAGTCCTACAATAGTGAACTGTCACATTCCAGTAATAACATCTACTTCAACTTCTACGAGATGTCACGATATTCCATAAATAGAAGAAGAAAACAATTTCTGCATATTTGATTTTATAAAAGTATACTTTTTTAATAAAAAAGCCCTGATATTGTAAATATCAAAATTATAATTGCAAGTAACTCATTTTTATTTTAATGTCTTTTGCACGATTTTTGTGTGTTGTAAAGTAAAAAAGTGTGGTTTTTTTTGTGAAATAGAGTGTATATGCTAATATGGACATATGAATAGATTTCTCCTTAGTAGTATTTTACTACTTATTACATTATCAGATGTATCGGCTATAAGTGTTAGAACTGCAACCGTTACTGAAAAAGCACAACCTTCAGCCTGGTCTTCATTTTGGGATGGGATGATTTGGGTTTTTGAGAATTCTTTAAATATATTTCTTGCGGTTATCATAATTTGGATTTTAATTCGAATTATGAGACTTTCATATGAAGTGATGATGACACCTCGTATGCGCTATATGAAGGTAACACTTCCTCGTGCTGATTCCAAACTCGATAAAGAACAAGATACGAAAAAGGATTTTAAAGAAAAAACAGGTATCATGACTCTCTTTTATAAGAGTGTTCATAAGATATCTACTATCAGTGCCTGGAATACGGTGCTGAATTTTATCTTTTGTCATGCAAAAATCTCACTCGAGATGATTTATGATAAGGGACAGGTTCATTTTTATGTGGCAGCATATCATGAGCACATGACTCTCATTACGCAGCAAGTTACCTCCAATTATCCTGATGCCGAAGTAAAACTCGTGAGTAAAGCTGATCTTCCTGAAATTAAGCCTTTCGGTTACGCACTTGAAGCTGCTTCAATTAGCAAGAGAAATGATGATATTTATCCACTCAAGACGTATAAATATTTTGAAGATGATCCACTTTCATCTTTTACGAATAACTTTGGTTCACTCAAAAAGACAGATGTAGCCTCAATCCAATTTGTGATGAAACCTCTTGGACATTCTTGGAATCGTAAGGCAAAAAAAGCTGCTGGACTTGTAGCAAAATGAGAATATGAGAAGGGAATTAAGGGTGGACTGATTATCTCGGGTATCAAATTTTTGCTTACTCCAATTTCTTGGCTTTTTTATCGAATGATTAAAAATGAAGAAAGCGCGAGCAATGCTCCTGGTGCGAGTGGAGGTGATTCATATAAGATATTCAATCAAGCAGAAACTGAATCTCAGAAAATGGTAGGAGAATCTGCAGGTCAGCCTGGATTTGAGGCATCTATTCGTATTCTGGTTTCTTCAGATACTCGTGAATCAGCACACCAGGGACTCCAATCTCTGGTTGCTGCAACGTCTATATTCACTGATGAATATAATAACCAACTTGATAATCCTCAAATGATTGAGGATATGTTTCGTGTTATTTTTACACCGCTGAGGTATTTTGCATTTCAGTATCGACTGATTGGTATTTTTCAAAAGATTTCTCGTTTTTCATCAGATGAGATGTCGACGATGTTCCATTTTCCTGATATCAAATATAACAAGTCTCCAATTATTGCCTGGCTTGATTACAAGATGCTTCCAATTCCTCAGAATCTCAAATTTCCAAAAACACCACTTATTCTCAAAGATTATAAGAGAGATGCTTCGGGAAATATTTTTACTGCTGATGGATCACTCCTTCGCGTTGATAAGAATAAGAATCTCTATAGAGATGAAAATAAAAATCTTGAACTCACGAGTGGTATGACGGTTTCAGTTTTTGCAGAAGGCGCTGATATAGGGAAACCAATTGATGCATGAAAAGAACCTATCAAAATTGACGCACAACGTTCGATTGGAGGATTCCCTCTCTTTAAAGAGGCGGTACTCATGGGATGGAATGAATATAGAAATGTGAAGACTCCGATTTATTTTGATCGAAAGGATCGAGGACGTCATCATTATATTATAGGAAAATCAGGTTGAGGAAAATCAGTTCTTATTGGATATCTAGCTCGTCAAGATCTTTGGAATGGAGATGGACTTTGTGTGATTGATCCACATGGCGATCTTGTAGAAGATATTGTAGCATTTACACCAAAGGAACGTGCTCAAGATATGATTATATTTGATCCATCAGATTATGAGCGACCAATGGGACTCAATATGCTCGATATTATCGCGACTGAGCCAGCACTTCAATCTATTGAAAAAGATCGCGCCGCACTCGATGCTACTTCTATATTTATTAAGATGTATGGTGATGAAGTATTTGGTCCTCGTATTCAGCACTATTTCCGTAATGGTTGTTTGACTCTTATGGATGATGCTGAAGATGGAGGAACACTTATTGATGTTCCTAGACTATTTGTGGATGAAGCATTTATGAAATATAAGGTTTCAAAAATCAAAAATGTGATGGTAAAAGCCTTCTGGGAGCATGAATATGCCCAGACAGGTGATCGTGAAAAACAAGAAATGATTCCATTTTTCTCTGCAAAATTTGGACCATTTATTACGAATACAACGATGCGTAATATCATCGGACAAACCAAATCAGCCTTCAATCTTCGAAAAGTGATGGATGATCAAAAAGTACTCATGGTAAATCTTTCTAAGGGTAAAATTGGAGATCTCAATGCTCAACTTCTTGGTCTCATCATGGTATCTAAGATTAATATGGCAGCCATGAGTCGTGCTGATATGCCGGAAGAAAAACGTAAAGACTTCTATCTTTACGTAGATGAATTTCAGAACTTTGCTACCGATACATTTGGAGAAATACTTTCAGAAGCTCGTAAATACAAGCTCGCTCTTATCATGGCTCACCAGTTCATTGCTCAAATTGGAGGTTCAGGTGATAAACAAGGAAAATGAGGTAAGCCATCTATTAAGGATGCGGTTTTCGGAAATGCCGGAACTATCATGTCATTCAAGGTTGGTGCTGATGATGCGGAATATCTAGAAAAAGAATATGCACCACTTCTATCACAACAAGATATTATTGGTATTGCTAATTTTACAACCTACTGTAAACTCAATATTGATAATGCAACCACTCGACCATTTGACATGAAAACAATGTGGGATAATACTTATAAAAATGCAGAAGTATCAAAAATCATCAAAGAATATTCCCGTAAGATGTATGGTCGTAAAAAAGAATATGTTGATATGGAACTCGAGGCTCGAATGTGAATCATACGCGAAGACGAATCTCCGAGTTCAAATCCTGATAATATAACAGCTTAATCATAACGTATATGTTTCATCGAATACTTCCTATCATTATCGGACTCCTCGTTGTACTAGATGGATTTATCCTTCTCGGATTTGGAGAATATGGCCCATTGACGAGCTTATCAACGTCTAGTCCTATTTTTGCTTCTATACTTATTATTATACAGTTTCCAATTCTCTATACTGTTTTATATAAAGCCTATATTGAGCCTGTTCAACTGCTTACGAAGGATATTGCGAGATTTATGACGGGAATTCAGGATGAACCAGAGATGAAACCCAATGCATGGAGTAATGGAATGAATCAGGTAATTATATTTTTTATCAAATCACTCCAAATTCTAAAGGTATTTAAACAAGAACTCAGAGATGGACGAAAACTAAGATCTGAAGTAGAAATCGCGAGTGAAATTCAGAAAAAAACCCTCGATCAACAAAATATTATTGTACCAAATCTTACTATCTCAATGTGAACTACACCAGCTTCTGAGGTAGGTTGAGATTCGCTTGATATCATTCCGGGTTGAGATAATAATTTTTATATCTATATTGGAGACGTAACTGGACATGGTGTTCCATCGGGATTTGTAATGATGATGGTAAATGCGTTGATTTCGGCATTTTCTCTTTCAGAATCCAACGGTGCGATTATCCTTGCAAAAACAAATACTATCCTTCGTCCTCGTATTAAACAAAATATGATGATGACTTGTGTAATGCTCCGATGGGATGCTAATACAAAAAAAATGTATTACACAGGAGCCTGACATGAGTTCGTTCTTATCTACAAGACTAAAGAAAATAAAGTATATAAAGTAAAAAGTGGATGAGTAGCTCTTGGTATGGTAAAAGATTCTACAAAAATTCTTAAAGAACAACAGATTTCATTCGAACCTGGAGATGTAATTATTCTCTATACAGATGGTATTAGTGAGGCACGTTATCGTAGCGAACAGAATGGAATTTTATTTTCAGTAGACCGTATTATTGAATCAATTATCAAGCTTGATGTGAAAACTTCAGAAAATATTTTCCGAAAACTTACTATTGATCTCTCTGCATGGATGTGATACCAATGTAAGCAATACGATGATATATCTCTTGCTGTTGTAGAATATAATTCAGATCCTGATGGTGCAGCTCAAACTATTCTTGATATTAGTACTCATATCGATGTATCAAATATTACTGAATGGAATTGGTGACTTGAAAAAATTAAAAATCCGGCAAAATAACCATTTATTATGACTCTTCCCACTCTTGCAGAAATCATCTCCAAAAACTATACATGAGATGTTGAATGATTGGAATCTATTACTCCAGTAACTCTTTTATGAACTCAAGATACTAATATATCGCCAGTATCGACACCTTCGCCAAATGTAGAAGTAACTCCAGTTATTAATTCATCAATCGTCCCGAATTATGTGAATGATCCTGATAAAAAACTGACACGGGAAGAAGCCATGGAACTTAAAGATACAGAACGTGAATATGCAGAGTCACTTGCTTTTATTAAAGATGCTATAGCTCCTGCAATGATGAGAATTGATGCTACCAAACTTCAAATTTGAGATACTTTTGTTCGTACGATTTTTACATATTCATATCCAGATGTACTTGAGGGAAATTGGCTATCACCCCTTATAAATTGGGATGTAAAATTTGATATATCAATGTTTGTATATCCTGTTGATTCGGCTCGTGTAATGAAATTTCTTAGAAAAAGACTTACACAGCTTGGATCTCAGAGGGCTATGAATAATGGAAAATGACTCATTGGTGATCCTCATTTGGATGCCCAGATACAAGATGTGGAAGAATTACAACAATATCTTACTCGTGGTCAGGAAAAGTATTTTCATTTTTCACTCTATATTACCACTTATGCTGAGAGTGAAGATGAGATGAAAAAATTCACCAATATGCTTGATATGATGCTTGCAGGACGCAATATTCTTACTAAGCAGACATTTTTGAGGGCTGAACAAGGTTTCGTGGCGACCGGTCCATTTGCTCGTGATGAGGTAAATGTGTTCAGAAATATTTCAACAAAAGGTCTTTCAACAACATTTCCGTTCAGTTCTAATTCACTTTCTCAAGACGATGGAATCTTTTATGGTATCAATACACATAATAAATCGTTAATTATATTTGATCGTTTTCATAGTGAAAATGCGAATATGTGTGTATTTGCGAAATCAGGTTGAGGAAAATCATTTGCCATTAAACTAGAGATTCTACGCTCTCTTATGATGGGGATTGATGTAATTGTTCTTGATCCAGAAAATGAATACAAGGCTCTTGTTGATACCGTAGGATGAACATATCTCAATATTAGTTTGAATTCCAATGAAAAAATAAATCCATTTGATCTCCCAAGATGACTTAAGGATTCAGAAACGCATACAGGGGATCTGCTGAGAGGTGCTATAGTCAATATGATTGGACTTCTACGTCTCATGCTCGGAGTTATTACTCCAAATGAAGAAGCCCTTCTAGAAAAGGCTATCATTACTACGTATTCTCTCAAGGGAATTACTA
This sequence comes from Candidatus Altimarinota bacterium, assembly GCA_019746175.1. Classification (GTDB taxonomy): domain Bacteria; phylum Patescibacteriota; class Gracilibacteria; order BD1-5; family UBA2023; genus JABFSX01. The sequence goes on along the minus strand of JAIESH010000135.1, from coordinate 5,210 downwards.
TGGAAGATGATTCAGTTGATGGCAAAGAAATACCACTTCTGAAAGATCTACATTCGGTACTTGAAACTATGGATGGAGCAAATGGACTCGTAAATCGTCTTGAAAAATATGTATTTGGTGTATTTGCCTGAGTTTTTTCACAACCTACTAATGTAAATCTTAAGTGAGGACTTGTAGTATTTTCTGTTCGTGATCTTGATGATATTCTTCGTCCGATTGCTATGTATATCCTTCTGACATATGTTTGGAATGTAGCACGTTCTAGTGAAAAGAAACGATTTCTCGTAGTAGATGAAGCCTGGAATATTATGCAGTATGAAGATTCAGCAAAATTTCTTTTTGGACTTGTAAAACGAGCCCGTAAGTATTGACTTTGAGTTACGACTATTACCCAAGATGTGGAAGATTTTATGTGATCATCCTACGGTAAGGCTATAGTAACAAACTCATCAATTCAACTTCTCCTCAAACAATCACCAGCATCGATAGATGTTTTGCAAAATGTATTTAAACTTACTGAACAAGAAAAATATATCCTACTCAATGCTTCTGTAGGTACATGACTCTTCTTTGCTGGATGAGAGCATGTTTGAATAGAGATTCTCTCATCTTATTTTGAAGAAAAAATAATTACCACCAAGCCAAATGTATAAACTTAATCGTTCACATCAGTGATCTGCATTACTGGTAGGTTTCGTAATAGTAGTCTTACTTACTATTATGACTACGAGTTTTTTGGATAAAGTTTTAAACCTCTGAAAGACAAGTGGAGGTATTAATAGTTCCGCACAATCATATACTCTTGCCACTGGAATTATTGAAGAACAATTGATGGATAGTAGTATGACTAAACAATCTCCTTGGAATATTATAGAAAGATCAGAGGGTACTTTTTCCCTTACCTGAAGAAGCCTCAAGGCATATACCGGATGATTCACAATACCAGATGTATGAAAATGAAATAGCACATTCTCCACTGATTGGAATATCATTAGTATAGGTGATCCGGTACAAATTGTAATACCATGAATTCCGACTACTATGGATTGGAGTAATGTGAGTTTTCGCTTTCGAGTTCCGAATATTCCTAATGAAACAGGTGCTACAGGAAGCACATTTAGTTCAGGAATAATACTTTGGACATTCGGGTATTCGGGTGCTTCGCTCTATGCAAGTGGAGAAACGAACATCTTTAAGTTCAATGATATTGTAGGAAATACTGGTCCTGCCAAACAACTTATATCCTTTAATGGACAAACTAATACTGGTGTTGCAATGGCTTTTACAACATTCGCAGGTGCCTATTGATCAAATTGTTGATCGTTTCAATGTACGCTAAAGCTTTCGATGATTCGACCTTTTATTTCTTCAATAGGAAGATCTTATTCATTTTTGGAATACCAAATTACTTTTCCAATGAGGATTCCGAGTCAATATATGGTAATTGATTCTTCAGCGTATATCAATGGATATTTGCGGTCTCGACAAGTACGTATACCACAAATTACTACCAATACTGCCACTGACTTTGCTATTTTACAATAATGATTTCTCTTCCTATAGAGCATTCAGCTGATGCTGGACAACGTCTGGACAGATTCGTTCGAAAATATCTTCCTAATGCACCACTTGGTGCTATATTTAAGATGCTCAGAACTTGAAAAATTAAGGTCGGATGAAAGAAAAAAGATCAAACCTATAAACTTGAACTTGGTGATGAAGTCACTTTCTGGCTAACAGATAGTGAACTTGAACAAATGAAATGAGATACTAAAGCTATTGATATCTCAATACAAAATTTTTCTGATAAAAAGATAAACCCTCTAGAAATTCTTTTTGAAGATGAACTCATTATGGTTATCAATAAGCCACCAGGAATCAATGTTCACCCAGGGGATCATAAGACTACGGAACTCTCTGTAATTGATTTGGTTCAAGATTATCTTCAGGGAAAATATGATAGTCTCACATTTCGTCCCGCACTGGTACATCGTATTGATCGTGATACGAGCGGATGTTTGCTGATTGCAAAAGATAAATGAGCTCTTGAATTTCTACTTCGAGATCTTCAATCCCATTCAATGGAAAAAATGTATCATGCAATTGTCGTAGGAACACCCCTAAAAAGACAAGATACGATACGAGCCCGATTACTTCGAATTGAGAATGCAAAAAATGAGGCCAAAGTTCGAGTGGATGAATTGGGACAATCAGCCATCACACACTATAGTGTACTAAAAACTAATTCAGGTTCTCAGATACTATCTCTTCTCGAATGTCGTATTGAAACGGGACGTACCCATCAGATTCGTGTACATATGGCTTTTCTGAAAAATCCTATTCTATGAGATAAGGCGTATGGTGACAAGAGCGTGAATTCTTATGTCAAAAGAAACTTCATGATAGACCGACAAATGTTACATGCACGACAACTTACTTTCACTCATCCAAAAAGCTATAATAAAATGGTAGTAGAAGCACCATATCCGGCTGACTTCCTTCGAATTTTTCCACTATAAAAAAAAGATTTGCAACAAATCTATTCTCCTGTTATACTGCTATCAATTATACACTAATATCTCAATATGGACTGGAATAAATTCACTGAAAAGATGACACCTTATATGAATAAGGCTAAAGAATTTGGTAAAAAGGCTGCTGAATTTGCTGAAGATCAAATTCAAATGACACCTATTTTTATCAAAACTCAAGCAGATTATGATAATCTTATAACAGAAAAAAGAATTATAATCGTTGCATATGATGAAGCAAACTTAGTATCTTCTGAGGTTCGTCTTCTCTCATCAGTATGGATTACTCGCGCCTTTATGGATAATGCTAAAATTAAATTTGTTAGCTTTACCGAGTCTCTAGAATTTGCAAGAAATCTATGACTCACAGCTCCTTTGGATATGCGTGTATATTTCGAATGAAATGAAGTATATCATTTTAGTACTATTGAAGATATCAAAAAATGGTGGAAATCTCCTGTATACAAGGTTGATGCCAAAGAACCTGTAGTGCAGACATCACAAGAATCACCAGACCCCCTTGCCGGAAAATAAAATTATTACTTACCTTATTTATTATGTATATCACTTCACTTGATGCACTCTATATTGTTCTGGCTGTAATACTTATTCCTATCGGAACACTTATTTCTATGATTCTATGGAGAGTTTATTCTATGCTGGATCGAGTAGAAAGAATACTTAATTTTGCTGATCGAGTAGTATGATATGCTCGAGAATTTGAAAAGATTCCGATGATGATTATTGAAAAATTTATGTGAAAATAATTTAATAATAGAAAAAGAGTTTTAAAAAAATATGTATTCACTCTTTGTTATATTTGTGAGTGTTCCACTATACTTTTCTCATGTATTCTCTCCTATTGGATTAATTATATGAGATGTTTCATCATTTGAGCGACAGAAGGTATATCTTTTTCTGATACTGGTTTTTATAGCAATAATAGAGTGATTAATTCGTTTTTCGGATAGTATTCTTCATACCTTAAAAGAGTATTTTTTTGTCATCATGGTGACAATAATAATTCCTTTAATTTCTTCTTTTTTTACAGGAGTTGATTTTTTTTCAAAATCTAATCTTCTAGGGAGTTATGAAAAACACCATGGATATATTTTTTATATTGGCATTATTATTTTTATAGTACTTGTCATAAGTAGTCCAATGACTTGGATAAAAAAATATATTACAGGATCTATTATGGCTGCAGTTGCGATTGCTTGTATAGCTATTTGAGAAAGAATAGGTTGAATAGTTGATATCTATGGTAGATCAGAGATGGTGTCTATGTATAGTTGACGCTCCTCTAGTACACTTGGTAATCCAAATTATGTAGCAGGGTATTTACTGATGTTTATTCCTATTGTGGCATCACAGATTTCACAATACAAAAAACACCGATGAATCTATATATTAGTTCTTGCATTACTTTTGCTAGCAATATATATGACAGGGAGTTATATTGGATTATATCTCATATTTTCTCTATTTCTCTATTATAATGTTGTATATATTTTCTCGAATTCTTCAATATTCAAACAACTGATTATATTTTTTCTAATACTTTCCCTAATTACATATATAGCCTATATTTTTATGGATACTGATAAATTACTCTCTTTGCAAAGTAGATTTATCTTGATGGAAGCATCGATGTCAGCCTTATGGAACAGTCCATTATCATTCTTAGTCTGATTTTGAAGTGAGGGAATTCTATCATATTTTTCACATACTCGATCTTTATCGGTAAATAGTTATTTTCCTCAATCAATGCTAATTGATTCCAGTCATAATATAATAATAGATATCATTTTTCAGTATGGAATACTTCCAATAAGCATACTTATATGAATTTTATATAAATATAGATACAAGATCCTTACATCAATTGGTTTATCAATACTGCTCTCAATATTATTTTTATCACTTAATGTTATAGTGATTTCTCATCTTTTAGTTCTTATACTAATGCTCGTGGCCTTATGTTTTCAAGATAATAAAAAACCCAGATAATCTGGGTTTTTTATTATTATACTGCTTGATATAGATTTCGTCCTACTCGTTCAATATGTTTCTTATTTTGAAGATTCATATAGATGGTAGTGATTTTTACTTGTCGAACCTTGAGTACTCGATTAGTAATTTCTTCGGTTGAGAGTGGAGTTGATGCTTTTTTAAAAATTTCTAAAATTACATCAAGAACTGTTCCATCTTTGTATCCCCATTCCTTAAGAACGTAGATTCCGCGTCCAATAAGGATAAATTCACTATTACGAATAAGTTCATTATGAATAGTTGAGATTTTTACTGGTTCACCAAATTTTTCTGTTATTGCAGCTGCAATATCAAGAAAATGAAGTGGTTCCTTATTTTTCTTGAGAACGTATATGGCCTTGTCTTTGAGAGTAGCGGGATTAAGAATTTTCCATTTTTCAAGTCCAATAAATATTTCTTCACCTTTCACAATATCAAGGAAAATATCCATAATAGAATCGAGAACTACGTGTGAGAGGTTTCCAAATTGAGCAAATAGAGCTAGATGAATTGTTTCATAAAGAGTATTCATTTCCATGATATCTCCCTTTTTTTTAAGAATCTTAAGTGCGTCTTTGTGAACGGATTCTACCATTTTTTTGGTAATTTCAGCAAAATGAAAATAAGTATTAGTTCCAAGTTGAGGTT
>JAIESH010000120.1 GCA_019746175.1 Candidatus Altimarinota bacterium | reverse complement strand
ACAACATATTTAATATTCTCTACGAAGCAGGTAAGCAAATAATTCTTTCAGGAGATCGTCCACCTCGTGAACTTACAGAACTCGAAGCAAGACTCCAAAGTAGATTTGAATGGGGGATTACCGTTGATGTCAGTGAGCCTGATTATGAAACTCGACTCGCTATCATCGGAGAAAAGGCACGTGCTCGTGAATTCCTCCTTCCTCAGAATGTTGCAGAATTCATCGCAGAAAATGTCAGTACTAACGTTCGAGAGATCGAATGAATTCTCAATCAGATTATTGCAGAATACGATCTCAGAGGAACTCCTCCCACTATCGAAAATGTTGCTATGCGACTTTCTAAGCTCTCAATAAGATCACTTACTCCATCGATGACTACATCCAAGAGTATTCGTTCTACTCATTGTAGCTACGAGGATCTCATACAAGCAGTATCTGGTCACTTTGGTATCGAGATCCGTGCACTTCTCTCTGAAGATCGTAAAAAAGAAAATATGATCCCAAGACAAGTAGCTATGTATCTTCTTAAAAATAAGCTTCACTATACCTACGAACGTATTGGAAATATATTTTCAGGACGCAATCATACTGCTGTAATGTACAGCGTAAAGAAACTCGAAGAAGTAATGAAAAAAGATCAACAAGTCGTATATGAACTCAATGTAATTCGCGATAAACTCTGAATATAATTTTCTATTTAAAAAACTCCCATTATTTCTGGGAGTTTTTTTAAGAACTATGCTGATTGAGGTGATACATTTTGTTTTCGTGCTTTTGCAAGCATTGTACTTGTTATATTGCCTGAATCTAGCATAGCAATAAGTCTATCATTATCTTTTGTCATGAGTGCTACTTTTGCATCATTTTTGATCTGTAAATCAAATGATCATTCTTGTCTATAGTATTTTCTAGCTGCTAATGTTTCTCAATTAATTTTAGCAATTTTGTTATCATTTTCAATGATAACATTACAGGTTTCAATTTTTCTACTGATTTCTACAACTCGTTGGGCAATCTCGTTAATTTTGTCTTGATTCTTGAGTCCTGAATTATCTGATTGTAATGATCTGATTTCTCCCCTAGCTTTCTTAAGTGCATCTTGATAGTCTGCTAGAATTTTTTGATTTGGAGAGAGCTTATCATAGGCTTCTTGAGCTTTTGCAAGTTGAGTCTGTTGATCTACTATTTTTTGTAATTCTTCTACTATGGCTGCCTTAGATTGTAATTCCTTAGTATATCTTTCAATTAATTCAGGATTTCTAGATCATGCAACAGTAGCAAGAATATCTACGGCTTGTTTCCTTTCAGCTTTTGCTACAGTGAGTTTCTCTTGAGGAGTTTTTGGTTCTTCAGTTGGTTTTTCTTTTACTTTTTGGTCAACTTTAACCCTTGGCTTACTAGCTACTTGTACTGGAGATTTGAGTTCCCCCTTCACATTAATAGATTGTCATACTCTAATGATATCCTTAATCTGAATACTTGGATTTAATTTCTGTAGATCAGACAGATACATACCATATGCTTTAGCAACTTGAGAAAGTGTATCGCCAGGCTTAATGGTGTATTGAGTAGTCTTTTGGACTTCCTGAGTGGAAGCTACTTGCGTCTCTGGAGCTGGAGCGAAAAGTGGTTTCTTTCAAAATAAATCTTTTGTTGCAGATACTGGCATATAGCCCATATCGAAAGATTTTAACATGTCTGTATTTAAGGTAGCAAAAGTAAAACCACTTTTAATTCTATCTTTTTGTTCTTCTTTACCGATAAAATCAATTTTAGTTCTTGTGGCTTTAAAATCAATTTTAGGAGAAGTGTCATTTGGCACTTCAGTCTCTCTAGATATATCTTCAGGAGAAGGACCTCTAGGAACATCAGTCAAGATACTGTATGTCTTTATTCTTTTTGAGAAAGAAAGTTGTGTATTTGTAAACATAAAAATGTTAATTATATATTAGTATATTTTTATATTAACATATAGATTTTTAAAACGCAAATAATTGCATCCATTAGGTAAATTGTTACTATTTGAATATTATCTAAAAAAAGTTTTCATTTATCGCATAAATATATACTATACAAATAAAATTTCTCTATATGCTTTCTATTGTTTCAACACCAATTGGTAATCTCGAAGATATCACACTTAGGGCACTACGTATTCTAAAAGAAGCAGATTATATTGCTTGTGAAGATACTCGTATGACGGGACAACTTCTTGGATATTATGCTATTGAAAATGGGGGAAGACTTCTTTCTTTTCATTCACACTCTGGTTTTTCTAAAGTTGAAAAAATTATCGAACTTCTCTCAGAATGAAAGCACGTAGCACTTGTTTCTGATGCTGGAACGCCGTGAATATCTGATCCTGGATTTATACTTATCAAAAAAGCGATAGAAGCATGAATAACGGTAACCCCAATTCCATGAGCCTCAGCAGTACTCTCTGCTCTTGTATCAAGTGGTTTTGATTGTCACCAATATCTCTATCTCGGATTTCTGCCAGTCAAAAAATGACGCCAAACCATGCTCAAATCACTACAAAATAAAGAATACACCGTTGTAGTATATGAATCCGTACACCGTATTGAGAAAACTCTACAAGAATTCGAAACCTACTTTGGATGAGAAACTCAGATTGTTGTTGGACGTGAAATTACCAAAAAATTTGAAGAATTCGTTCGTGGAACAATAACAGAAGTTATTGAATATTTTAAAAAAGATGGAAAAGTGAAGTGAGAATTTGTAATTATTTTTTAGAAATTCTTACTCATATATGGCAATTGTGTGAGGAATTCATCGATAATCAGGATTTCATTTGTGTGAATTACCATAGACAAATTCTCCGTCTACCCATAATTGTGTTGATCCACTGGAATCAAGCTTACTTGATGAATTACGTGTACATCACCATCTAAGTAACTCTTTTTCAATAACACTTTCTGTAATTGCTTTCGCAGTAAAAATAAGCACCTCAGAACTCTTGTTTGATGTATCGGGATTTTTGAGACAAATGTAGGTTCTTCCTATATTTTCACTTGAAAATTTTGGCTTATTCAATGATAAATTCACCATAGCAAGATATCACTCCGCATCTCTGAGATTATCCCAAGAATACGGAAGTATTTGAGCTCATCACTTATTGATAACAAGAATATTCTTACTCTCATCGCGATTATCGGCTCAGGCAGTTCGCACTACTCCATCCATCTTAAGTCCAAAAGATAGTGGAGTTATTTTTTTACTTGGATCAAAAAATTGACCATTAATTAGGCTAAATGGTTTTCTATCAAGAGTCTGTACTATTTCAGTGAGTTTATTTTTTTGAAATAATGGTTCACCAGTTAATTCATCATATCATCCCAAATTCAAAAGTGATTGAAAATATCCTCATTTTGAGAGATTAATTTCCTGAACAAGCATATCGATAGTATCATATCGATTGAGCGTAATTGCTGAAGTAGATTTTACAGTACGATACGATAATTTTTCTTCTAAAAGAAGAACTGGTTCCATTTTTAATACACGCAACTTACGAGCTTGGATTTTTTGTAATTTTTCATTGGTTTTAATAACTTCTGTAAGCCTTGGAGGAACAAGTCAATTCGAAAAAGTCAATGTAGGAAAAGCAAAGGTAACAATACTGATGAGACAAATGTAGCGAAGGAACAGTTTCATAAAATGAATTTTATCTAGGAAATATAAGTGTTATTGAGAGTCAATTTGGTGTATTATTGGCAATTTCGAGAGCTCCATCATGAATACGAACTATGTGGTCAATGATAGAAAGTCATATTCCCATACTCATACTAGAATCTCTGGTTCTTGATTTATCTACTCGATAGAATTTTTCTTTTACAAGATTAATCTCATTTTCTGGTATTCATATTCCATTATCTGAAAATTTAATCGAAATACTATCTTTATGACGTACAAAACTGCATACTAATTCGGTATTGATTCATGAATACTTGATAAAATTTGAAAAAACATTATGGAGTATCTGGATGAACATATTCTTATCCATACGAATAAAAACATCTGGATCTGATTTTATCACAATTTGTTGATGAGTTTTTTCAATTTGGGGAATATATTCGTGCAATATGGAATCTATTTGTTTTTTGATAGCGAATCTTTCTATATGAATATCGTCTGTATAACTATGGGTGAGATGTTCATATTCCATGATCTTCTCAGTGATGCTCGTGAGTCTTGTGAGCTCATTTTGCAGAAGTGGAATAGTTTTATTATCTAGAGTCATCATACCATCTTCAATAGCTTCAAGATAACATTTGACTGCAGTAATTGGAGTTCGTATCTCATGAGAAATATCTGAGAGAAAGTTGGAACGTATATTTTCTTGAACTCGCAAAGATCTATAGAGATTATTGATAGTAGAAACGAGTGGTGAAAATTCATCATTGGAACGATATGCGATTGTCTGATAACGAGAACTGTCAATATAGGCATTGAGTCGATCGATAATCAAATGAACTGGCATAAATACTCGTCTAATCCAGAGAAAATACATTACCGTAATAATCAACAGAAAAGCAATATTAGTTGCGAGTAATCTAACAAGTAATCAAAAAATCAATCTTCATTCTGGACTATCTTTATCCCATCATGTAGGGTTTGCAAATAAAGAAGTAATACTAGTAAATGGGCTCTCAAGTTTTATAGCAGGAGAAAATATAGAAGTATAATTATCAACACCTGTCTGACTTACTCTTCATGCCTGAATATATAGTTCAGGATTTTCACTGATATTTTGAAGTGCAGTAGATATCAATCAAAGTTCAGAAACTACTTCTTTGTACTCATCCTGTTTATCTGTTGGTAGAGTACTAACATCTAGTATAGTAGAGAGTTTTTCAGGAGAAAGTGTTCACTTTTGATCTATTGCTTGAATCTCATTGGTGTAGGTCAAAAAAAGTGTTCCCATAAAATAATGAAAAGCCACAATGTTTACAATAACTGTAGCAATAATAGCAAGACCCGTTATAAGTGGAATTTGATAGGAAAGTCGCAAGGAAAAAATAATAAAAAATATACATATTCATTATAGAGACTTTTCGATGTGAGACAAGAGCAATTCAGTGATTTTATTGTGATGCCTTTATCTTGCTTTTTATGAGGTTTCTGATATATTAAAATTATATTATCAACACTTTTTTTATGACTGTTCGTACCCGTCTTGCGCCATCTCCAACTGGTTATCTTCATATCGGATCACTCCGTACTGCATTATATTGTTATCTTTGGGCTCATCATAATAAGTGAAAATATATTATTCGTATAGAAGATACCGACAGAACAAGACTTGTAGAAGGCGCTGTTGATGCGATTATTGATATGCATGATATATTGAATCTTACACCAGATGAGAGTGTTCGTCATGGTTGACTCTATGGTCCGTATGTTCAAAGTGAAAGACTAGAATTGTATGCTCCACGTCTTCATAAACTTTGTGAAGAGGGAAATGGATACTATTGTTTCTGTACCTCTGAACGTCTGACTGAACTCAGACAAGAACAAGAAGAACTCAAATTACCACCAGGATATGATGGACATTGTAGACATATGCCACTCGAAGAATCTCGAGAAAAAATCGCAAATGGTGAAAAATATACTATCCGTCTCAAGGTTCCAAAAAATGAAACCCTCGTATTCAATGATCTTATTCGTGGACGTATAGAATTCAACACGAATCAACTTGATGATACTGTGTTACTTAAATCTGATGGTATTTTCCCAACCTACCACTGAGCGGTTGTAATTGATGATAATCTTATGGAGATTAGTCATGTAATGCGCTGAGAAGAATGGATCAGCTCTATGCCAATTCAGATTCTTACTGCCAGAGCTCTTGGTATCACACTTCCACATTATGCTCATTTACCAAATGTGCTTGGTGCAGATGGAAAAAAACTCTCAAAAAGAACTGGTGATGTTTCTGTATCAGAATATATCAAAAAATGATATCTTCCAGAAGCACTTCTAAATTTCTTATCACTACTTGGATGGCATCCTGGTCATGATGAAGAAATCATGTCAATGCAAGAGATGATCGCACAATTTGAGATTACCGATATCCACAAATCAGGAGCCGTTCTTGATCCTATCAAGCTCGATTGGATGAATGGTGAGTATATCAAACGACTCGATCCAGGTGAACTCCATGCTCGTGTTGCAAAACATCTTGAGCAATACGAAATTGAATTCTATACACATATATTTTCTCAAAAAAATTATGATTTCAACCATAGAATTATAAAAGAACTTCAGACTCGTATGAAACGGTTTGATGAATTCATAGAACTCACTACATGTCTTTATGGTGAAGCCGGTACAAGAACTGATCTTCTTGTGAATACAAAGATGAAAATCGAATCTATAGAAGATGCTATTACCTCACTTCGTTTCGCTATTCCTATTTTAGAAACTACTGATTTTACTTCACTAGATACCCTTAAGACACCATTTATTGGAGCCATTATTGAAGCTTGAAAAAAGAATGGGCAAGTTCTCTGGCCTATGCGAGTAGCTCTCTCAGGAGAAGAATTTTCACCAGGTGCATTTGAACTAGCATATATTCTTGGCCGAGAAGAAAGCCTCAAACGAATACAAAAAGTCATCGATATCTATAGTTAGCTATCCTAAATTATAATAATTATGCCATACATTTTTCTCAAAAACATTCTCGAATCCGTTATTGCTAATTATCTATGTCCTGATTGTGGAAGCAAGACAAGTGCTGAACAGCTCAATATTACAGGTATGAGTTCTAGATGAGTAGATATTCATATTACTTGTTCTGTTTGCGGAATACATTCACACCTCTCAGCGGAAGTAAATACTATGGCTTCAGAACTTTTGAATTGAGAAAATTGAAACAAATTTTTTGAGGAGTTTATTAAAAACTGAGGAACGCTTGGTGCAACAATGACGAATAAAAAACCTAAGAACTCAAAATGAATTAATGCGGCTGATATAGCAAAAGTTGATGAGGATATCAAAAATGCAAAAAGCATAGAAGATCTTATGAAATAGCATAATAACCATTTTTATAATTTTAAATATATATGTTTAGTCGATTATTTGGATTTGTTATTATTGTTGTTGTGCTATATCTTATGTTGATATTTGTAGCACCAGGAGTTGCTGATCAATATTGAGACAAAGAACTAAATGCAAAAATCCGTGAATATAAAGATAAATCATTACAGTTTGCATCAGGATCTGATTCTCCGAGTTCACTTTTTGAAAAAATAAAAGGTACTACTAATACTTATATTGATACTACAAAAACTGAAATCAACAAACTTGAAAATACGCTAAATACAAAAGTTAATCAAGCAAAAGAAGCAGGAAATGCCATAGAAAATGCTTATAGCGGAGTTATGGATGCTAAAAATAAGATTCAAAATCTTACTGGATCCGGAAAATAATTATTCAGACTTAATATACATGACATCTTTTTCTACTCGCAGTGTTTCATCTAGGATGCAAAAAAATATGCATTCCTGAAATAAAATACGTTTTTTCATCGCTATATCGGTAGCTGTACTGATACTTTTTTATAGTGTATGGAATGTAGGAACTGTAACTATTACTAATAAAAAATATACCATAGAAAAAGGATATACTATATCAGTTTTGAATGATAAATTAGGTTTTTGAGTAGCTTCATGGAGATATCGTCTATGGCTGAAGTTTTTTGCACCGCAAAATATAACAGTCAATGCCGGTACATACGAAACAACGAGTAATATTAGTATTGAAAATTTTCTTACAAAAACACTTACAAAACCACTCTATATAGATCAAACTATCACTATCTTACCTGGGTGGAATATCTATGATATAGATACTTATATTGCAAGTAAGTGAATTGGTGGAGTATGAGAATTACTGGATACTGCACGTATTAATTTTAAAAAATACCAAACTGAATTTCCATTTTTAAAAAACGCTTCGAGTCTGGAATGATTTTTATATCCAGATACTTACAGACTCAGACAGGAGGCATTGGTTGATGATGCAATTCGTGTAATGCTACGTGAATTTGGTAAAAAAATCTGAAAATCTTATCTATCCCTTGATTCAGGGAAGGCCTATGAAACACTCATTCTAGCATCGATTGTGGAACGAGAAGAACGCAATAGCGTCAATCAGCCGATTGTAGCAGGCATTTTATCAAAACGAGTTAAAGAGGGAATTGCTCTATGAGCAGATGCTACAGTGTGTTATGGTTATGCAAAAACTCAAAAACAATGCACTCCAAGTTTCATTGGTAGCGTTATCAGGGATGATAATCCATATAATACAAGAAGCAAACGAGGATATACTCCAACTCCTATATCGAATGTTCCTCTTAGTAGTTGGAATGCTGCATTGAAACCGGAATCTTCACCATATTATTATTATCTTCATGGATCTGATAGTCAGATTCATTATGGGAAAACTAATGAGGAACATATCACAAATAAACAAAAGTATCTTGATTAAATTTTAAGTTTATTTAAACTCTCTTTATAAAATAAATTACTTATAATATTTTGATACATGATTTCTCAGATTAATTCAATTCTCAATCCAATAGATAAGCTTATTTCAAATAACCGAAAATATATCGGTTATTTTTTAATTTTTCTCTCATTTTGTTCTTTCGGATTTTTCGCATTTCCCACCTCAACCAAAGAAAGTGGAGAAAAAGCAATCCTCGTATTATGGATAATACTTTGGCTACCCATATTTAGCCGTGTATTTGGAATAACATTATTCAAAACATTATTACCACTGAGAAAAGAACTGGGAATTCTTATGTGAACTCTTGCATTTGTACACGGTGCTGGATATATATTTATATTTCCTGAATTTATCCTTGAAAAAAGCTTTTGGTGGGATAAAGGTTTTATAACCTATCTTGCTGCTGGGTTTATGGGACTTATACTTAGCATTCCACTTACAATTACATCTAGTGATTGGGCTAGACAAAAACTCTGAAAAAATTGGAAAAGATTACATCGTCTTGTTTATGTTATAATTATACTTGCAGTAATTCATGTGGTACTTATTAAATATTCTCGCAATCTAGAAATTGTTCCAATAATTACAATGATAGCATACTTTATATTCAAGTGATTTGAATGGAAGGGTATAAAATTTTATAAAGAAAATGTAATTGATTACCCAATTGGACAACTTTGGCTCTGTGTGCCATGTGGTTATATCTATGATCCCGTCCTTGGTGATACGGATAGCTGAATTGTAGCTGGTACTGAATTTGTTGATATTCCAGATAATTGGAGATGTCCTGTATGTGATGTTACAAAATCAGATTTTATCCCATATAATTGAGATGAAATTGTAACAGAATGAGCAAATATTATCTCAAAAACATATCTCAATCCAACTACTATTGAACTCGTAATTGAAACTGAAAAAAAACATAAGAGTATACCAGGTCAATTTGTATGATTTTTCTGGGAAGATGAAGAGTGAATATTCCAACGTTCTTATTCGATTGTAAAACAAGATAAGAATCAGCTAACATTTACTATAAAACTTGATCCATTTGGAAGGTGAGCACGAATTCTTGAGAAACTTATCATTGGAGATAAAGTTCGCATTAATGGAGTTTTTGGCAATTTCTTGCTACAAAAATCAGAAAATCCAAAAATATTTATTGCTACAGGAACATGACTCGCTCCTATATATAATATGATGTTATCACTAGCGCCTGAAACTCAAAAAATCCTCTATTTTTCAGTTGCCACCGAATGAGAATTGTTCTATATAGATAAACTCAAAAATATAAAAAATCTAGATCTTCACATACATATTACTCGAGAGAATATTGATGGATATGAATCTGGTAGAGTCGATGTAAATTCTATTGAAAGCAGTCCTGAAACAGAATGGTACCTCTGTGGGAATCCCAAGATGGTAACTGAAGCAGTTCAAAAGTTACAACAAAGATGATTTACAAAAATCTTTAAAGAAGAATTCTAAAAAATGAAAAGGTCTATTCGGCCTTTTCATTTGCTTTTTTCAGATCACTGACTAGTATCAAATCAATGAACCTCTTGCAAAAATTCATCGCACTAATATTAGTACAACTTTTCGGATTATTTCTTAGTAATCCTTTATTTGCTATTTCTGGAGAAAATAAAATTGTTGTATCTAATATAAATATTAATGATGTATGTGGTAAGAATATCCAATGTTATGAAATAGGAGAAAACCAATATAAGTGTGAACAAACAAGTGCCTGAATTAATAACTTACAAGGTCATTTCAGCAATATTCAAGTATGAAATAATGATCAGATCGTATATCATGATATACGATCTTGATTCACTGTCCAACAAAGCAATTCTCTCGCAACAAATAAACTCTACAGGAACCCAGAATGAGATATATATCCATTTGTTGGAATTATCAAGATACAAGTCTAAGATAGATTAAAATCATCTATTTTTTATTTGTATTATTATTTTTTTATGAAATTATTTATTGCCTCTCTCATCGGAGGAATTGTTTGAGCGAGTTTAATTATTGGAGTATATCATACTCTTGATAGAGAAAAAAATCCATTTCTTGAATATTACACAGTTGAAAATGCTGTTGCGGTTAGTCCACATGATATAAAGTTACAAATGGATAAATGAGATGAAGACTTCATTATTGTAGATCTTCGAAGTCGTGGTGAATACAGCAGGGAACATATCAAATGAGCTATCAATATCCCATGAAGTGATGGAGATAAAAATGCTCTAGATCAAGAAAAAAGAATAGTAGACGAATTCAAAAAACTTCCAACAAATAAACGAATCATTGTTCATTGTTATACGCACTATTGTATGCTCGCGAAACATGTATGACTCATGGTAGCGAAAGAGGGAATTAATGTTCATGAACTCAATATCGGTTGGAATGAGTGGAGATATGAGTGGGATCTCTGGAATGGAAATGGAACCTCAAAAACGATAGATATCAATGATTATTTGGAGGGAACTGAGGTAAAAAAAGACACAACTCCGAAAACATCTACAGGATTTTTTCCTGCACCTTGTACAGCGGATGGACTGGCTGGTTGTTAATAAAAAATCCCCGAATATTCGGGGATTTTTTATTGTTTAAATAAGTCAAATGTTGGAGGAGGTATATCACCTGTATTTTCTCAATTGCTTGTCAATTTCGCAACAGAAGATCAAACTGTTAGAGCAAGCTTCATGTTCTGCATAATATCAAATCATTCAGTATTACCACCACCTCAACCAACATCTAAGACTCCAGGCTCATCTCACATGCGAACTGAACCCATACCAGTCTCATCCATAATTGCTTCTAAGCTCATAGAATTTTTATTAAAAAATATATGAATATATAATAACATAATTTATATATTAATCAACTCTATTGGTTTCATATTATTTCTAGAAGTTTTCATTCTCTATGGAGTTTCGCTACTTGATCATATCATCCGAGACAAGTTTCTCAGAAAAATACCTGCGGAACCGTTCGCATTCATGATTTTTTGACAAGATCCATGATAATCTCTGGAGTTTTTGAGATATCAATCTCTTCATATTTGATATCAAGCGACACGAGAAGATTTTTTACCATGACACAATATGGGCAATAATCTTTGCTATATATAGTGAGCACTTTGGTGTTTTCATTCATTAGTTTCATATTCATAATATTACATTTTTCCATCATCAAGTCCGAGTTTCATATTAGCAGGTAATGCTACATCAATATATTTAGGATAATCGAGTTTCATAGCATCAAGGGTTTCTTTGAGTTCTTCTAATGAAGTATTTTCTTTGATTCTTGTATTGTATCTTTTTTCTTCCCAAACTGTCGACATCATCTGTCCAGTATAATCATGACCTGGATAGATTATGGTTGAATCTGGAAGTGTGTATATCTTATTCTTGATAGAATTGTAGAGTTTCTCAGCTGATCCTTGTTGAAAATCTGTTCGTCCCGTTTTTCTAATTAATAGCGTATCTCCCGTAAAAATCATATCATCAACGAGATAGCTCGTACATCCATTAGTATGTCATGGAGTTTCTAGGGACTGTATGATAATATCTCCAATTGATAAAGTTTCATTATCATTAAGAAGAATATCGGGTTTTGCTATACTGGCTCAATTTCCCATAGCTATTTTTGCACTAGTTTTTTGTCTGAGGATACCGCTCCCAGTAATATGATCAGCATGAATATGTGTATCAAGAATATAGACAAGCGATAATTCGAGTTCTTCTAGTAATCATAGATCACGATCCACTTTATCAAGTACAGGATCAATAATTACAGCATTTCTAGAGATAGAATCTCCAATAATATAGCTATAAGTCCAGGTTTTTTCATCAAAAAGCTGACGAAATATAATGTTTGTTTTCATAAATTTAAATTTAGGGTAATTTCGAGTTAAAAATTGATTTTTACTGTGGCCACCAGATGGTAGCACACGAATGTCAAAGAGGTTTCATATAGTTTTTTTAAAAAAATAATTCGTTCGAGAGCATCAAAATAGCGGTGATCATCGTAAAAATCCCAAATCACCTAGAGAGTTTTTCTGCTGGAATCTTTTTCTGTAAAAATACACCAACGAATAATCCAATTATTGCTATAATTATCACATACATGAGAAAATTGATATCTATTCATTGCATTGAATTAGTGATATCGCCAAGGGATCCAATAAGTGATTTGAGTGCGATAATCAACAATGAAGTAGCTATAGCCTGTTTGATATTGAGTCATTCGAGCATCATGAGAGCTGGAACAATCAGGAATCATCCACCAGCACCAACAAGACCAGTTATGGTACCAACAACTCATCCTTCGATAATAGTCAGTAGTCATTTTTTCCATTTTTGAATAGGATTTGTTTTTACGGTATTTTGATTTTTTCTCTTACATACCATAGAACAACCTGCCGCAAACATAATAAATCCAAAAACGAGGAGAAGTAAACTTCATTTTTCAATCAAGAATACATGATCTGGTATATTTGGAACCAGTGTATGTCGAGAGAAAAAAGTTGCAATAATCGATGGAATACCAAATAGGAGTCCAACTCTCCACATAATTTCTCATGATCTGAGCTTGAGTATGGCTCATACTAGAGCCGTCATTCAAACGATTATCAGACTGTAGAAAGTGGCTATAATAGGATCGATATGAAAAAAGTAAACCAATATTGGAACTGTCAGTATGGCTCAACCTCAACCCACGAGTCACACTACAATACCCATAACTCCAAGCAACATATATGGGATAATCAACATATAATAAAATATTAAAAATTATAATAGATACGATGGAACAAACTTATCAGTTACATCGATAATATCCGATTGATCTTCATAAAGTTGCTTGATACTTCAGATAATATTGGTAGCTTTTTTTCATTGTGACTCAAGCCATCCACATACTTGTCAGCTTCGTCCTCCAGTCCGACAAAATACATAAACAGGCTTTGAAAAATCAATATCGTCTATGCGAAATTCAATCGATGAAAGTGGGATGAGTTTTGCTCACGGGATACGAACTTGATCCCATTCGTTTTTTTCACGAACATCAATGAGTTCGATTTCTGCATTTTGATGAACCAGATTTTCGAGTTCTTTTGTAGTAATTTGTGTGTACATATATTATTTGGTTAAAAACTTATAAACTGACATCGTTGCAATCATAGAAGCAAGAAAAACTACAGTAAATATATTTCCATATACAATGCTACCGATAGCCGGTCCTGGACAGAGTCCAGCGAGTCACCAACCAATACCAAAGATCGCAGATCCAAAAATAAGATTCTTATCAAGAATTCATGACTTTTTCCATGAGAAATGCCAGATTTCGGAGAAGAATGGCTTGTCTTGTCTAGAAAGAAAAAAGTGTCAGAAAAGAGATATAATCAATGCTCCAAACATTACAAATAATAGTGTAGGATCCCAAGAACCAAAAATATCAAAAAATCATTGTACTCGCAGCGGAGAAATCATATCTGATAGAGCAAGTCCAAATCAGAATAACAATCAAGCAGTAAGTGTAATAATCGGAGGAATAGTATGTTTCATAGAATTATAATAGATGATGAGTGATATAAACTGTCAGAATTCCTGTCAGCATAAAGGTAATTGTAGCAATTATTGATCGCACAGAGAGTCTCCCAATCCCACATACTGCATGTCCACTTGTGCAACCATTGGCCATTGACACACCGAGTCCAACAAATATGCCCGCAATTATGTAGAGTAGATATGATTCTGAGGTAATATGAATTATACTTTCTGGGAATAAAATTCTATAAAATAGAACTCATCATATGAGTCATATTATGAACATGTATCTCCAAAAGGATTTTGGTTCTGTATTCGGAAGGATTCATTTGAGAATACCAGAAACTCCCATAACACGACCAACTCATCCTGAAAATAAGAGGGCAGCGAATCAAATTAAGGTTCATCCGAGTAAGGCGTCAATAAACATTTTTTATAAAATTAAGATTTACAGTAGATAGAAGCGAGGGAATCGAGAATAGATTGGACTTGCGAATTAGATATCTGATAGGTGACGTAGAGTCATTTTTTTTCAGATGTTACTATTTTCTCATCCTTCATCTTCGCAAGAAACTGAGAAAGCTGTGATTGCGAGATAAAGCATTCTTTTTCCAGATCTCATACAGTTTTTGGTCACAGAGAAAGTTTACAGAGAATGAGGAGTCTTTTTGGATGAGCAAGTAGTTTGAGAGTATCGGCTACTTGTTCAGCCTGAATCTCAAGTTTTGATAGTGATTTCATATATATTATAAAAACGTAATATGGAATTATATTATAAAAATATAATATAATGTCAAAAGATTTTATACTTTTAGGGGTATAATGTTCAAATTTTTGCATTTAAATAATAATTAGTATACAATTAATTTCTTACGTGTGAAATAATCTTTCTATAGGCAACTTGAAAAGTTTGATTCTCCACTACTTTTATTTTTTACTCCACTTAAACTATGAAACTCTTTAATATTACTGATATTTTCAACAATATTATCACTATGAGTCCTGAGACTCTTGAGGCTTTTCATGATGAATTACGAGAAAATTATAAGGTACTTGCCAAAGACGCTGATATCGATAATCTCAGGGTACTTCGTAATCGTCTCCAAACAATTCTTGAGAGCAACGTCAAAAAACTTTCACGTCGAGAAAATCGCAAACTCGATAAGCTTGCCAAACTTCTTGAAGAGATGGATGAAACCATTGAGATTGTAGAGGATGCTACCAAAGAAGAGATCACACTAATT
>JAIESH010000137.1 GCA_019746175.1 Candidatus Altimarinota bacterium | reverse complement strand
GCTAGCGAGTATACCAATTATTGCTATAACAATAAGTATCTCAATGAGTGTGAATCATTTGCGGAGAGAGGGCATATGATATGGAGTTATAAGGGGGTGGGAGTATAATTCAGATGATGTTCTGTATACAATTTTTTATCATAATATGAATATGGTACAAGAATGCAAGAATAATTTTTTCTGCCAAAAAAACCATGCGATTACTAGATCTTATAAATTCTAAAACTCATAGAAAAATCCCACAACATACTTGCAAAATCGTCATTTTTCATATAATTCAACTATGAAAAAAAACACCGTATTCATCTTGTCTGGACCGGCATGAGCTGGAAAAACCACTATATGGCATGCTATCGAAAATGATGCTACTCATGTAGAAAAAGTTATTACCACCACTTCTCGTCCCATAAGAGAATGAGAGATGGATTGAAGTCATTATCATTTTCTTTCGAAATCTGAATTCGAAGCAAAGATCCACACAGGAGATCTTATCGAATATGCTATCGTACATACGAATTACTATGGCTCTACCTACAGTGAGCTAGAACGAATCATTGATAATGATAAATCCCCTATTTATATTATTGAACCCCAAGGAATGGTTCATTTGAAGCCATTACTCGAAGATCAATGATACGAAGTAGTCACTATTTTTCTCCTTCCACCATCACTTGATGAACTCAAAAAAAGACTTCACGGAAGATGAACAGAAACACCAGAGCAATATGAGATTCGGCTTGCTACAGCTCTAACAGAACTGGAACAACAAGATTTTTATGATATCAAAATTGTTAACGATGATCTAGAAAGAGCTAAAAAAGACCTCATACATATCCTCTCAAAATAATATGCCCTACCAAACTCCATCGATACTACTCGAACAGATGTGAAATAATGCTTTTGCATGGGAAAAACGGACTCAATTGTGAATCAAATCCCCTTCTCTCTATATTCCAAAAGTGATTAATGGATGAATTCATGATGTAAAAATCTGAAATGAGATAGTTTTTGAAGAAGTAGAAAATGATATATTGAAATCTTGCGCAGGACTAGAAAATTTTGTAAAAATTTCAGATAAAATTGTAGTATTTGATAATCACAATCACGCACTCTACTTCTGGATGGAGGCTATCCGAAGTGGAATCATAGAAAAATGATTTGAACTCTTACATATTGATGAACATTCCGATTTATGGGACAATACTCATCATTTCGATTACGAACAATCTCTCAAAAGCCCTGAATATACTTGGAATTTTGTAAATATTTTTTGTAATGTTGGAAATTATATACTTCCGGCCATCGAATCAGGAATCATTTGAAATATGATTCGAATAGAGAATGAATACCAAATCGATGCCTTCGTGAATTATACGACAGAATCCAATAGTGTACTCAATCTAGATTTGGATATTTTTGCACCAGAATTAGATCACATTCCAGAGATGAAAAAAATACAAATTATTAAAAATTTGCTCCCTCAAGTAAAATATGTTACGATTGCTACATCTCCTTATTTTATTGAACAATGAAAAGCAATATCAATGCTAAAAAAGATCTTTGAAACTTTGTAATCCCCGAGGAATACAAATCATCTCTAAAAGAACTCGTAGATTCTGTAACGGCGAGGTTTTTAACTGAATTGCCCACATCAGGGAACACGGTTCGCAGATATCTTCAAGGATTAGAAATCCTAACAGTAAGACTCCCAGGAATTTTTCCCAATGAAGCATTCAATGCCACGTGGAATAGCTATATTAATGATATAATAATTAAGAGTACCAAGCAACGTGGACATAAACCTACCGAAGTAGTAGATGTCGAATTTCAAAAATTTATCCAACACCTCATCAGGCTGGATCTTCTAGAAGTTACAACAGAAAAACTCATCCAATGAGTCCTCAGTCAAGTTGTTGATATCATAGATAAAAAATAGCTCACTTACTAGTGAGCTATTTTTTCATCTTTGCGTTTTCTGCGTATTCATTCATCAAGTTTCTTGATATGATCAGTATTATGATGATCATGAGGTGGGTGTTCAGAATGTGTAGTCTTTACACTAGTTCATCACTCATTTTTTTCAGTACTTGCATACGTAGAAGTAATTCAAAGAGAAAACATTATAAAGAAACCATATATGTATATTTGTATATTTTTCATATCCATATAATAACACATATTTATATATTGACAAGTTGTATTTTTATTTTTTTATAAAAAATAGACTTTTGATCAGTTTTTTATATAATCCCGCTCATGTGAGTATCGAACAATGTCATTACTGAAAATAAAAAAGCCCTTTTTGATTATGAAGTCATAGAGGAATTTGAAGCTGGAATTGTACTGATTTGAAGTGAGGTAAAAAGTATCAGAAATGGACAAGTAAATCTCAAATGATCATATGTTACTCTTCATTCAGGAAGACCAGTACTAGTAGGTTCCCATATAGCAGAATACAAGTGAAATACTGGAATTATTGTCGATCCAAAGAGAGAAAGATTACTCCTTATATCAAAAAAGGAAATACTGAGACTTTCCCAAAAAGTCAAAGAAACGAGTGCCACACTTGTTCCTGTGAGTATATATTCAAAATGAAACCTCTTTAAGGTGCGAGTTGCTCTCGCAAAATGAAGAAAAAAATGGGAAAAGAAAAATCTTCTCAAAGAAAGAGATCTGGATCGAGAAACTCGAAAAATATTTTAAAATATGGTAAACGAACGCTTTATAGAATACTTCCGTGATAACTTTTTTAAGGATAAACCTGATGAACTCGGGGCCTTTCTCTGAAGTATAGAAACATCGATTCTTCGAACGATACGAATTAAACCTGGAAAAGTAGAACAAGTAAAGAAAAACCTTGAAACTGATGGATGGATTCTCTGTCCAACCAATATTAATGGAGTATTTGCGATGGATAGACGAGAGGATTTTGATCCACTCGAACGTCGTCTTGGTTTTTCTCACGATCACCTTCTTGGAAATTTTTATATTCAAGAACTGGCAGCAGCACATCCAGTAGATATACTCGCTGATGGGAAGATACATGACGATAATTTCCTTATTCTTGATATGGCATCAAGTCCTGGTGGAAAAACAACTCAACTCGCAGAATATTATCCGAATTCTTTTATCATTGCGAACGAGCCTACTCGTGCGAGACTCCCACAATTATTACAAAACTTGGAACGCATGGGATGTGCGAATGTAGGAATTACTCTCTATCCAGGACAACTCTATAGACATCATAGTGAGATATTTGACCGAATTCTTCTAGATGCTCCTTGTAGCGGAGAATGAACTTTATTCAAGTGAACTGATGCAGCAAAACACTGGCATCTCAAAAATATCAAAGACATTGCAAAACTTCAGACCAAACTGCTTGATGCTGCTCTCCATAGTCTCAAGGTATGATGAGAAATGATCTATTCTACTTGTTCGCTAAACTTACTCGAAAATGAATGAGTTCTCAGCTCAATGCAAGATAAGTATAAGGATACTTTCGAAATACTTTTTCAGAAAAAATTCTGGCCTCATATTGATAAAACCGGTGGATTCTTCGTTGCAAAAATACGTAAACTTCAATCACTCGTAGAAAAATGAAATCAAGATGATGAAGATGAATATAAAAAATCAACATCCAAATTTCAAATTACACAAAACAAAGAACTTAGAATTTTCCGTGGCAATACTTCCCCATGGAAAATACTCGATGGAATTACTCTCTATGAACACGAGTGAAAGGTTCTCGCTGTAACGAATAATATCTCATGAGAAAAAATCCGTGATACTGTATTTCTCATGAGATATGGCGAACAGATTGGAGTAGTGGATCATGGAAAATTCATAGTAGGAAATAGAGCTTGGAAATATCTGGATACAACAAATACAGAAATCTATGAAATAAAAAACATAGAAGAACTTGATACTTATCTGAGAGGAGAACCGATTCTCTCAAGTGGAGAGGAATCATATGTACTCGTGGTATTCAAGAATGAAACTCTATGACTTGAATCAAGAAAATGAGATACTATTACAAATACTTTTTCACATGAATGGCGTAGAAAATAAAAAATCCCTCAATTGAGGGATTTTTTATACTGAAATCTATTATTGAATAGATGCAATTTTCTGAGTAAATTCAGAGATAGGATATGCACCTTCTACAGTTGCATATTTACCTGTTTTTACATTGAGAAGAAGTGTACCTGGTGTTCCATTGAGATTGTACTTACGAGCTTCACTTGATTCTGCATCAAATTGAGCAAGAGTAGATTTTGTATCTACACAAGTCTGCCATTTCTTAACATCAAGTTTAAGGTTTTTAGCAATTTCTGGAAGTTTCGCTACAGCAAACATACTGCTTTGAGTAGTTCCATCCATAATAGCCTTATAGTAACTAATATAAGCACTATCTCCACCTACTTGTTTAGCACAGAGAGCAGCAAGAGCTTTTGCTTCAGTTCCTGCATGGTTTACTCCACGATTATTTTTGAATGCAAATGCAACCTTATCACCATATTGAGTAGCTAGAGTTGGTTGAAGTTTGGTATCGTGGAATTGACGAATACAAAACGGACATTCCATATCAGAATATTCAATAGCTACAATATCAGCTTTTTTATTACCTTCAAGTGTTGCGGTAGCAAGTATAGCCGTAACATCTGCTGCAGACATAGTACTAGCTGCTGCTGGTGCAGGTGTTGTTGTAGTTCCTCCTGGAGAAGTTGTTGTAGTATCACCACCCTTTGTCTTAATATATTGTTCCATTTGTGGAATTTGTTCCTTCATCTGGATAGCTGTTGCCTGAGCGATGATATCGTAATTAGCCTTTCCACCAACTTTTTGATATTCAAGTTCAAGCATAGCCTTCTTGATTCCAACTGGATCCACTGAAATACTAGGAACTGAGAATGAATTACCCATAAGAAGATAAAGACCGAAGGCATTGAGTACTATAAGTACACCAAGTAAGATTGAATTCAAACAAGATGTATTGCAAGATTCTGACTTAGAAAACATGATAAAAAAGATAAAAAAATAGACGTACTTATAGTATGAAAACTCTAGTATAAAGCAAAATGAATCATAGAAAAAGCTTTGACAATATGAAAATTGTAATTTCAGAGAATATAAATTCTATTACAGGACTTTATTTTTTACAGTAATCATAATAGGCCCTAATTCATACCATAGCTGCATTATCCATGGAATAAATAATTTTTTTTGGCGATACAAATGGTATATCTATTGTATTTGAGATTTTTTGAATTTTATCCTTGAGTTTTGTATTGGCACTCACTCATCCGGCCAATATCATCATCTTCGCTCATTTTTGAGCTATGGCTCGTTCCAATTTTTTAGACAATATTTCTGTAACAATTTCCTCAAATTCATACGCAATATGAATTTTTTTAGTTTCTGTGAGTCACTCTGTAGTTGCTGATTCTATATCTATATATCTTTTTACGGCACTCTTGAGTCCTGAGAATGAGAAATCCAGTGAATCTTTCTCAAGCATAACAAGAGGGAAAATTCATTTATATTCTCAGGTATAGCGAGTTGCGAGATCTGCTATTTTTTTTCACCCTGGAAAACCCATTCCCATCATCTTAGAGACTTTATCAAAACACTCACCTGCGGCATCATCATGAGTTTGTCAGATAATCTCAAGTTCAAAAAGTGATTTCCAATAATATAATTCTGTATGTCCTCATGAAACAGTCAATACAACTGCAGGAAATACAATGTCAGATTCCTTTCGTTCGAGAAAATTGGCAAATATATGACTCTCGATATGATCGATTTTGAGAATTGGTTTTCCTGATGAAAGAGCAAAAGTATCAGAAACAACGAGTCCAGTCAGAAGCGATGGAGCAAGACCTGGACGATCAGTACAAGCAAATACATCAATCTGATCCAGTGTGATTCAAGCATCACGAAGTGCATCATCGATACATGGGAAGATCGCATTCGCATGAGAACGAGCAGCTACTTCAGGGACTACCCCTCCTGTCACATCATGTTCGAGTTGTGTACGAGTAGAGAGGGAGATACACTCATCATCCTGCATTACTGCGACTGAAGTGTCATCACAAGATGTCTCAAAAGCCAAAATATACATGGAGGTGAGTATATAGAAAAATGAAGATTTGTGAAAAATATTTATTGTAAATAAGGACAAGCTCACTACACTAAAATTCAAAAATATGAAAACTTCCAATATTCCCATCGATCTCATTCTCGCACAAAAACATGCTTGGGAGCCAAGTGGCTATATCTGTAGTGAAATAACACAAAACTCAGAAAGCCAGGAATATAGTGCATATAGTTTTCTACTAGGTGATAAATCCATAGTATTTCGTATTGCAAAGATTACTCCCACCAAAATCGGACAATTCGTCACTCTTTGGATCAGATCAGAAAAATGACCCATTATTCCCTATCACAAAGATGATAAAATAGATACATTTATTGTACTTGTTCGCCAAGGAGAGAAATTCGGACAATTCATATTTCCAAAAAAAGTTCTCATAGAAAAATGAATTATTTCTCAAAATGGAAGACTCGGGAAACTCGCTATTCGCGTCTATTCAAGTTGGGATATCACAGAAAATCCGCAAGCAAAAAGAACACAAAAGTGGCAGTCTGAATACTTCATAGAGATAGGTACAAATGGAGTTATATCAGAGGAAAATCGAGAGAAAGTAAAATTATTACTTTGAATGTAAATAATAAATATTGTTGCTTAGTACAATAGAAATATAACCTCGAAATATTCTCATTCTTGTACACATACTTTATTCAAAAATAAGAAAACAGCACTAGATATACCCGAAATACGCACCAAATAAAACTATATTATACAATATTCACAAAAAAATCTTTTCCTTTGCCAATCTTATCTTTTTGGGTGGTTTCAGTGTATTTTTACTATTTTTTGGTAAAAATATATAAAAAAATACACAGTATACGAAAAAGTATTACAAGATTCTTACACTTTGCATTTTTTTGAAAATAATCCCTTGACAATTTTTTCATCTTTGACAAGGTAATGCACTCTCAATATCATTATAGCAGATTTCGAAATCAATCTTTTTCATTATTTAACCTAGGCCATAAAATATGAAACCCATACAAAAATACATCATTCTTACTATTGGATTATCTCTATTTCTCTTATTGGGATATATAGGTTTTCAAAACCATGGTTCATCCCAATTAGATGAATCATTACATATAGAAACAAATACCAATCTTAATCCACATATCAATACGGGCGCAAACAATACCCCAAAACCTACTACTCTTTCAGATTCTGGAAATGTATGGGGAGGGAATCCATTTCAAACTGGAACAACCAATACTGGAGAAGGTACCAAACCCGAAACACCAAAACCACAACCCACCAAAGTTGTATTTCAAAAACCCAACACAGAATGGAAAAGTAGAACTCTCTCTGGAATCACATATGTATTTGGTGAAGGGAATCCAAAAGAAGTGGCACTAGATGAAATTGGAATACAAAAACTAGCAACGGACTGTGCTGATATGCCTCGTTCTGTTGATATAACACCCACTAATCTGAGAGCAGTTATGCTCTGGGAAAATGATTATTGTGATGCAGAAACTTCACGTCCACGGTATTTATCTCGACAGGTAGAATTTCATCTTATGATGGCACTCAGTCATCCTAATTGGCAAGAACTCTATACGAAATGTGAAGCAAATTTTCGTTTTGGAGATTCACGTCGTGTTGATTCCTCTGGTCCATTTCTAACTTTTGACCAAGTATTTCTCTCTGGTACTCTAGATATCAATAATTTTATTTTGATTGATAAAAAAATGGGATGGAAAAAATTGAATACCTCTTTACTATCACAATTAACTCGATTTTTAGAAAGTGCGCAATTAATAGCAGGTCGTGGAGAAGTTACTGAAAATCCTCATGGGGATTGTGTGGATATTTATGGGCAGGACATTTTGGATAACTTACAAAAGGTACTGTACTACTACTGAATTCCTCTTTGATCTATCAAATCAGATTTTTCATAGTAACATTTTTTAAGGAGAATTATCATGTAAATATATACTAACTTTGTCGTACTAATTTAGTTTTTTCACGTATTATTTTCAATGTTTGGAGTATGATATGAAGTTTGCAAAATATTTCTTTCTTTTTTCAGTATTTTTCACACAATTTTCTCTCGCAGCAGATGCTATTGCACCAAATCATCGTGTTCAAATTTGGATAGGACCATGTGCTATACTTGATTCTGAATATACCATTGGCGAGACTACTGCTATGGGAACGATAAAAACCCTGAAATCAAATACAGTGGTGTTAAACTTCTTAACAGAGATGACTCATCGAGTTATGTGTGGGGATTTTGGTAAACTCGATCTCTTGCGAGATCCTGGTGCTACTTTACATTCCAAATTATGGTTCGGATCGGAACATCAGAGTGTATCAG
Organism: Candidatus Altimarinota bacterium; assembly: GCA_019746175.1. GTDB lineage: Bacteria > Patescibacteriota > Gracilibacteria > BD1-5 > UBA2023 > JABFSX01. The sequence continues at coordinate 6,764 of JAIESH010000137.1, read as the reverse complement.
ATCGATACACATATGATTCCAATAGAACCAGCCGACAATGTGTAGCTTTTGTTCGTTCTATGACTGGTACTAAAAAATCCACATTTTGGCGACCTGGGAAATCTCTCATAAGTTATGTCCAATGGGATGGATCGAATTATTCTCTGAATCCATTTTCCCCAATACTCGAACCAGGTACTATGATTGCACATTTTCGAGGCAAAGATCGGTATCCAACGGGTACTCCCCCATGGGGACATGTAGCTATATTTTTATCTTGGTCATACGGACCAGATGGTTATATTGATGGTATCAATGTAGTAGATCAAAATATCACAGAATCTGTAAAAATCGATAATACTATTATCGATAATGCTGATGGATTGATTCAAAAACATAAACTCCCTTGGATTTGTACAGCTGGTAAAGCTTGTGGAAAGGGGAAGTATTTTACTACATTTTTTTCCTCAGGATATCATGTTGTTGACGTTCAATAAGTACCCCTACAAATACTATATATAACTCTCGATATATTCCTTTTCTATCACACTACTCGTAAGTGTAGAAAATGAATCTATCTACTTATACTCTTCCATGCAATGTGGAAGAGTTTTTTTCCTTTTTATATATTACACGATAATCCCATGATCTCGTAGTGTCTCAATCTGACTCACTGTACAAATATTTGATAATTCTTCAGTTGATATATCCTTGATTCCATCAACACTTCCTGCGAGTTTCAGGAGTTTTTTGCGTGTAACTGGACCAATTCCTGGGAGTTCTTCAAGGATATTTTTCTTCATGGCCTTGGTTCTGGCTGATCTATTGGCTGTGATCGAGAAACGATGCGATTCATCACGAGCCTTCTGGAGAACCATGAGTTCAGGAGTTCAGTGCTCGAACAAGATAGGATCCTTGGTAGATGGGATAAATATCTCCTCTTCTCGCTTGGCAATAGAACAAAGTGGGATATCAGTATCAAGAGGAATCTCAGTTATTTCTGGCTCTTGTGAAGCCATGTAGATACCCTCTCTTATACCTGAGAGAGCACTCGAAAGTTGTCATTTTCATCCATCGATGATGATCAGATGAGGAAAATTTTTCTCACGGATTCACTCAAGCGTTCTGCGAACCATCACTTCACGATGAGACGCAAAATCATCTATCATTCCATCTTCTAGGGTTTTGATTTTGTATTTTTTGTATCTACTCGTATCAGGTTTTCCATTCACGATCACAACTCGACTAGCGTAGGTAAAGTGTCCATCCGTATGAGAGATATCATAACATTCAAACACAATCTCTCATTTTTGTGGAACCACATATCCAATTCTCTCTAAAACATTCACCATATGATCTCGAGTAAGAGTCTTGTTTTCGAGAGTAGCAAGTTCTTTTTTATAGGCGTATTCTCTGAGTTGATTGCGGGTGAATTCAAGGAGTTCTTTTTTTGGTCAGATTTTTGGGAGTTCTACTTCAATAGACAATGACTTGATAAAATCTCCAAATGCATTATCAGAGATTTCACTCGAAAGGAGTAGCGTAACAGGGATATCTTCCTGATCGAGATACTGTCGCATAAGAAATGCTACCATGATATCCTCTCCTTCATCAATTCATGGTTTTACCTCATGACGAAAAACGCCAACAACTTGCCCAGATCTAACCTGTGTGAGGGCTATATATGATTTTTCATACTTTTCATACTGGATGCAGATATCCAGATCCCCATCTACAAAATCACGGACAGATTGTCTCTCGTGAAGTCCACGAAGTGCTGCGATTGTTTCTTTGATCTTTTGTGCTTCTTCAAACTCATATTCACTCGCCTTTTGTCTCATTTCATTCTCCAAATCAGTAAAAATAGTACCAGATTCCCCTGATAAAAACATTTTTAGTCGATCGAGATTTTCGTTATGAATACTGATTTTCTCACTATGTAGAAGACATGGCGCGGGACAAATTCCTATATAATAATCCATACAAGGAAGTGTTTTTCCAGCCTTATCCGTGATCTCAACATGGTTTTCTGAGATAGATTTGCGAGTCGCAAACTTTACCCGACAATTACGAATCTTGAATATTCGACGAAGTGCACGAACTGATTGTTCTACTGCAGATACATATGGACCAAAGTATATAGCTCCATCACGGATTTTTTGTCTGGTTTTGATAATTTCTGGAACTGGAGAATTGGTAATCTTGAGATATGCCAGATTCTTATCATCCTTCATGAGGATATTGTATTTTGGCGTGAGATGCTTGATAAGATTGGTTTCGAGAACAAGAGCTTCTACTTCTGTTTTACAAGTTATGATCTCAATATCCTCAATCTTCCCTACCATTTGTTTTTTGGCTACTGAGAGTTCACTCGTTTTGACAAAATATGAACTGACACGGTTTTTGAGATTTTTAGCTTTTCCTACATACATAACTCCCCCTTCACTATCCTTCATCTGATAGACTCATGGATTTTTCGGGAGATTTGAGAGAATAAGGAGAATATGTTCTGTATTTTTTGCCATTTCTATTATATACTATGTATTCAATATTAACTTTTTAATAGTATAAACTTTATGGAAAAAATCCAATGAGAATCTTCTAGAAATTTGGATAAAATTAGAGAAAATATACTTAACGTAAGGCAAAATTTTATTTTATTGGCAGGAACCATCACAAGAAATTGTTCAAGGAACTAATCAGCTATAACTACAAACTAGTGTTCATTTGCATTCTGATGCTAACGCTGCTCGTGCTGAACATCAAATTCAATCAATATCCCACGATCCCATATCCAGTACAGTACTTCAACAGTATCCATTCCATCAACATAAATCAATTGTACCATTATTATAAACTGTACGAATATTTCAACAATACCAAAAAGTGTTTACTGTTCAAGATTTCATGCAAGCATCTCACGTATTACTCGCACAGCATATTGGTCAACTGAGAGAACAAGAAATTCAACAATTATCTACTCAATATGTAGTATTTCCACATGCAGGATTTGATGCAGAACAAGATCCATCGGGAATACAAGCACATATACTAGCTGTACAACTTTGAGTGGTATCTTGGGCACTATGACAACTAGTATAGTTACAGTATTCACTACGAGATTGAGTTCAATTGTTTGTTCCACAGGCTCACGAACATCCTGACCAAGATCAGTATGTATACGGTCAACTGGTGACACAAGTATGATTATTACAAGATCATCAGATATATCCCGCAAATAGTCATTGAGAGACAGTACAAGTGCCACTTCAACTTGCAGGTACTGTTATATTATAGTAAACATCATGATTTCATCATCCACAACTAGCATTACAAGATCAGCCTTGATACGTATTGTAACTACAGTTTCTTGTTATAATAGCGCTACAAGCATTAGGTGTAGTATTCGTTCATCCATTAGTACTATTACATCACCATGTCCATGGTCCAGATCAATTAACAGTAGTTGGTATACCTGTGGCACAGGTAGGAGCTGGGGTAGTTGCAGCATTAAATGGAGTATTACAAGATCAATTAATACAATTAGGATTGCTAATTCCACATGAAACATTGACTCATCCATCGATTCCACTACAAGTCCAAGATGAAGATCCATCACAAGTACCGGCAGAGAATCCAGAAGGAGAACCAGTAGAACATGTATTATTCGATCATCCACATACTCCATTAATTGGACAATTAGGATTTGATTTACTACAACTAATATCATCAGTTCATCCAAATTCTCCCCTACAAGTCCATGTGGAATTTCATCCACAAGTGGGTCATGTATAATTTCAACTCATAGAACTAGGCACACCTCTTGCGCAAGCATATTGTGTAGTATTGTCACAAGAACCATTGATTGGACAATTAGGATTTGATTTACTACAAGATTGAGTAGATCATCATCCTGCTCATGTACAATTCCAAGTAGATGATCCATCACATACTCATGGATTGTTTGCGGAAGATGTACCAACTGTACAAGCATATTGTGTGGTATTGTCGCAGGCTCCATTGAGTGGAGAAAGGAGTGGATTGTCTGTTCCTTCTCTTCATTTGAGCACTTCTGATCGTCAAGTAAGACGATCTAGTATTACCGATCATTCAAATCATTGGTATCCTGCTGTAATACGAATGGTATTAATAGGAATCATGATAGGAGACCCTCACTTAATAGCACGTATATCAAGGTCTCAATTAGACTCTACGGTGATAAGTGCATCAGTGATTCCAGTATGATCCCAAGTCATAGAGTAATTATTGATCACAATACCAGATGATACGGAGATATCTGCAATCTGGTACTGTCCATCATTGTCGTAGAATGGATACTTGAGTGAATTCTCGACGCCAGTAGCAGTATTATTGTAAGCAAAAGTGGTAGTAATCTCTCATCATTTGATGGATATAATTCGCTGATCTGTGGGTATGAGTTGTGACCCCGAATATATCCCTCTTCATAAGAGCATATTGTTACGAGCATTTTTGATGGTATCTTGTATTTTATTGGCGAGTCTCTCTGCATTGGTTTGTGGGATCCGTGAATCGTAGGTAAAATACGATATAGCGCTGGCGAGTATACCAATTAATGCTATAACTATAAGAATCTCAATGAGTGTGAATCATTTACGCATAGATTATAAGTTAAAAAATAATGTGCATCTACCATTGTACAAAAATGTATTACAAGATTCTTACATGTACCCCTTTTTGAGACATTATGTGTTGCACAATATTATTAAACATTTTTAATTAAGTAGTAAATTCCCTAATAAACAGCATAAAATAGAGCTTGCAAATTACATAGTTGTTGTATACTGATTTCAACTAGCATAAGAACTTATGTCTACAAAACTTGATAACATCTGGCTCCCTCCTGAAACAAGAATCGAATGAGGAGGAATAAATAACAATGAGCCAATCGACTATGGAAGCGGAGAATATAGAAATTTGCATACCTTTTGGCTCAAAAATCCACGAGCAGAATCTGAAACAAGAAATTACAGAATTTCACCTCAAGGGGTTGAATTGTGTAAATCAGATAATATCCGACTCATTAGAGAGTCTTATGAGAGTTGGTCACAACAGAAGAGCTCTGAGCTTATGAAGATTACAGATTGAAAAAATACCATTACCATAGATGAACTTCTCTGGTATCTCAGGTATGAAAAACAAGAGACTATAGCATGACTTTTATGAGAAACGAAAAACAGTAATAGAGAATTATTACTCAGATGAGTATCCAATAAGTTGATGCAACCTTTGACAGTAACAGGATCACATAAATTGATACATGCTGTACAAAAATGCATAAAAGAAATATGTCCATAAAAATAGCACCTAGCTTTGACTCCTGCTATTTTTTGAATATAATTCTCACATAATTTAAGACAAAATATGGCAAACAAAGACTACTATACATCTCTCGGAGTTAATAAAAATGCAACTGAAGCTGAGATAAAAAAAGCCTACAAAAAAAAGGCTATGGAATATCATCCTGATAAAAATGCTGGAGATAAAAAAGCAGAAGCAAAATTCAAGGAAATCAATGAAGCCTATCAGACACTTGGAGATACTGCAAAACGCAAAAACTACGACCAATTTGGTTCAGCAGAAGCAAATCCATTTGGTGGAATGGGAGGTAATCCGTTTGGATGATGACAATATCGATCATCTGGACAAGGAGCCTGATTTGAAGATATATTCTCACAATTTGGTGGAATGTGATGACAACAATCTGGATGATTTGAATTCGATATTGGAGATCTTTTTGGATGAGGACAAAAAAGATCTAAACGATCTGAACCAAAACATGAAGAACCAAAAAAAGAAATCGTAAACCTCGATGTTACAGAAACCGTTGAAATTCCATTTTTTGACTTTCTCTATGACACCTCTATATCAGTCAAAACCGTCTATAACAAAGTCCTCACTCTAAAAATCAAGGCTGGAACTAAACCAGGAACTAAATTCAAGATCTCAGGAAAATGAAGATCGGCAGATGGAAAAACATGAGATATGTTCGTGATAGTTGATGCAAAAATGCCAAAACTTCCACTCGATAAAACGGTTGAAAAAATGATAGAGGCAGTACGATATCAAATATAATTCTTGTTTGCAAAGACGATTGTAAAATCTATAATAGAGCACATTCCTGTGCTCTTTTTTTATACAAAAAATTATGAGCCCTTCGGTCTCTTAATTCGGCATTCCATTCGCAGAATAAAAATTCGTTTCACTCTTTTTATCTTCTCATTCCATTTGAATTATGAACAAGTTCTCTCAATTTCTATTGGTTATTATTGCCACAATAGCGGTATCAATTCTTGGATACCAAGCATATATGTTTGCAACAGATACCTATTCAATGGCATTTGTCGGACAAGAACAACAATCAAGCAATACAATTCGGCTTGCCTTTTCAAAACCATGGATTCAGTTTGGATCAACTGATATGGATAATTCCATTGACCGAGAAGCTCTGATTAAATCAGTTTCTAAAAATGGAAAACCTTGGGATCCGAGCGTATCATGAGAATGATTTTTTTTCGTAAATGGTGAATATGTAGAAGTAAGATCAGAGAATTGGAAAGAAAATGATACGATCAGTATTTCTGCAAAAAACTACAATCTTGAAAAGAAAACAGGATGGAAGTTCCCAAGAGATATCAAAACTACGTATACGAATATTGAGAAAAAATTAGAAAATATCGATAAAAAAATCAAAGATTATAATAACGAACTTAGTTTTAATACGGATAAAGAAAGTAAAGGTATAA
>JAIESH010000142.1 GCA_019746175.1 Candidatus Altimarinota bacterium | reverse complement strand
GTACATATCATTTTTTACGAAAAGATCCAATCATTTTATTACAATAGTTCGGCGACCACTTATACCTGAAGTTAAATGCATATCAATTTTTGTGTTGGAAGAGTTTTTTTCAAAAATCATCATTGAGTCACTTGGAGTATCTGAGATAATTGCACCATTAACTCATAAGACAATTTCATTGACACTAACAACGTTTTGAATAAGTGGTTCAATTGGTACAAGTGTTACATTTCTCGTAGCAAGAGCTATGGATTTTCTAATACTATTTCTGACATTTGCTCTATTATATCCATCAAAAATACTAGCACCAACCGCAAACTGATTGGTTACAATTGAAGAGATTGAACTACTTCCAATAGATCCAATAACTTTCACTCAAACCTGACTTCAGGCATTTGTAGTGGTAATATTCCAATACCCATTTCTACCAATAATATCACTATTATAGACAATATTGTGTCCATCCAAGGTATAATTGTAATGAGTAGAGAGTTGTATATCTGATAAGTCATCCACCTGAGTATTTAGCTTTTGTATGAGTTTAGTATAAAAATTTGTTGAGGTAACTCCTGGATTTGGTGACATTACAGCCTTGGAAGAAATTGAGGTATTATTTGAAGGCGTATTTGATCCATAAAAGTCAAACTTGTTTGCTATAGCTCCACTAAACTCTAATTGTAATTGCACAAGAGTTGGTGTTACGCCATTAGGATTATTAATAATAGGAATTATTGAACTTGTTTGTTCTGTTCCTTCGATAAATCATCCGATACGAAGATCTCATGCAATATTAGATGTATAGATTGGTTTGAAGTTTGGATTAACGAGTGTTTGTGATAGTACTCTAGTTGGTTGTAGTGCCAAGTCAATAACAGTATAATTCGCAGTAAATCAAAAATTCGCAAGTGGATCTGATACTGGTTCAGAACCTGTGTAGCTATTCGCTGTTGGCGTATAAGCTTTGATTTGTAAAGGATATATTCCATTGGTAGATACCATCGGATTGGCAAATGATTGAGTACTAATAGAGTTTAATGGTACATCTGTTAGATTACTGGGAGCCGTCAAGAATATCGAAGTAAGTCCACTTCTAGCGTATTGATTCAAATACATCGCATTAGTAATACCCGAAAGCGTGAGGTTTACAGAGCGTCCAATTCCAGTAGCAGGAATAAGTTGATTGCCAAATTGATCCCTAATAAAGGTTTCAAATACTTCAGCAGTTCCATCTGCCATGGCAGTTCCATCAGTAAGTCAAGTGGCTGTAGCACTTGAGATACTATTAGCAGAATCTGCATAAGAATAATGAGTAATTGTCTTCAGTGGTGATGGAGTATTAATACAGTTTCATGCCCAATCACAAATTTGAGTAATTGGTATGGACCATTCCCTTCATCCATTGATCCCCCTATCATTATCTACTAAACTAATATCACGAGTATAGGTATGTGCCCATTGAAAACTTGGAGTTATTAACGAATCTGACACTCCAGGAGCGGCATTTTGTTCAAAGGTATAGTTAATTCGAACTGGAGCACCTCCATCATTATATCCAAAATTAAATACCTGAGCCGTATTAGCAACCATATGAAGGGGTGAGCTATCATTAAGTTGTGCTGGATCTGGAAGAGTTGTATCGATGCGTGCTACATCAGTGCTGTCTAGCCATGTAGTGCAGGTATTGTTAGCATTATCCCGAGGACACACCTGAAATTTGTATGAATAACCATTTGTTCATACATAATTGTAGGTCGTAGTTGTTGAAGCAGCTGGTATAGTTGCACATAAATCAGCGACAGTAGGATCTGATTGTGCTCACAATTTACAATATACATTTATATCGTAATTCTTGATAAGTGACGGTATCACTCCGGCAGGAGCAACAGCTGGTAAATCAACTGCATTCCAGTTAAGGGTAATCGTAGTATTATTCGTCCAGCCATTAGTTGCGCCACTTGCATATTTCAGAAGACTTACCGTTGGATTTGTTTTATCCAAACGATATTGTCCGCTCCATACAGCACTCCTATTAGTTGCTTCGTCTTCTGAACAAATATAGAGTGTATGATCTCCTTCTGTTGTAAGAGTAAAAATATTCCCATCAGTAAATGATGTACCATTTGTCAAACAATGACTTGATGTAAATGTTGCTGCTGCTGTGAGGTTATTATAATTCCAGATATACTTTCTCTTTGATAGAATTGTATTACTCACTTCAGCTCAAGCATATGGGATTGGATCATTTGCAAAAAGAGTAATATTATAATCAGCATTATGCCAAACTGCTGAATTATTATTTGCCCATACAATAGGATCAACAATATCATAGAGATAAGGACCAAATGAACTTGATGTTGTATTTCATGCAACATCTTGTCCACAGAGAAAAATATAACTTCTACCCTGATCTAGGGCTACGTTTCTAAATGTCTGAGTTCCAGTAACAAATGATGTACCACTAGCCAAACAAGTCGCAAGTGTAGGCACTGGGGCTCCATTTTTGTACCAAAGGTATTTGGATGTACCAAAATCACTTCATCCACTATCTGCTCTCGTAAGATTAATAGTAATGGCTGTGTTTTTCCAGCTTGGTGAAGAATTATCAGCTGTTAATACAGGGGCTGTATGATCGAGCTTATATATTCAATTCCACGAACCGATATTTCATGCATTATCCTCTATACAGAGAAATAATGTATGTGATCATTCTGTGGAAAGAACTATAGATCATGGTACAGCAGTACCACTACTACGACAAGTTGCATCACTGGTATCCCAACTATACTTTGCATATTTAATACCGCTTCAACCTGGATTGTCCCAAGTTGTTATCGCAATAGGTGCAATAGTAAGAGTATTTCTCCAGATAGTAGGATGTGAAAGTGTTGCTGAAATAGTAGGAACTATATCATCATACTTGTATGTGGAGTATGCTGTATCAAGCGTTTTATTTCATGCATTATCTTCAACACACAAGTAAAGTGTATTAACTCAATTAATTGCTAGTCCAATATTAGTTCCATTAAGAAACGGTATAGAGCCACCACCAGAACATGGAGAATTCCACTTATAGCTAGATCATCATACGCCACTTCATCCATAATCACTCTTATTAAGAGTAATATTTATAGTACTATTAAACCATGCCGTTGAAGTATTGTTGGCAGTAGCAACAGGAAATGTAGAATCCCAGTGCCAACAAATTTTATTACTAGTAACTGGTACATTAACTGGATTGACTCGTGCCTGTACAACATAAGTTGATCCCCATCACCATGGAGTGGGATTAGTTGCATCAGTTTCTCCATCTTCATCACAATTCACATTATTCAGTAATCGTGCATGTGGATTATACCAATTTGCAGAAGAATCGCTATAACTCGCTCATAAAATGATGATAGCTAATAGACAATATATATATTTTTTCATAAATTTATATTAATACCATCTAATCCTATCACATTTTATATTTAAAAAACAAAAATAAGCATTGCATATTTTATTTTTTTGTTTTAAGATTAAAAAAATATATACTCAAAGGTATATGGAATACATCTACAACAACCTCTGGCTATCTTTCATATATTGATTATTTTTAATAATCAATATATGAATTGTTATATCTGATATTAAACATCGTAAAATTAAGAATAATCTACTATTATTCCTTGGATTAATGCTTCCAATTTGGTATATGTGAACCGAATTGATTATTGATAATTGAATAATAGCGAAATTTATATTAGCATCAGTAATACTATCATTGGGTATAATGGCATATAATAATCAAAAAAATATGCTCGGATCTGGTGATATTAAATATCTTAGTATATTGTTGTTATTTCTGGGTAGTACATCACTCTCCTATTTCATATGAAATATTGCAATATTAACATTCATTACGCTCATATGATTAGTAATGTATATGGTATTAGTCATAGTAAGATGTAGAGATCTCATTGAAAAACATATTCAGCAAATTTTTTTAGAAAAATTCCCACTCAGTAGTATCAAAAATCATATTCTATCATCAATATTTGATTGGCTTATTATAGGTTTTATGCTGACAATAGCCATTAAAGATATATTACGATATCTATTTCAATCCATTCCCACTTCTTGAGATATATACTTTATTGTATTTCTGATTATATTTCTGATTCGACCATATATAAAATCAATTATTACAAACCCTAAGTATAGAGTTATTAGTAGTATGGGGATATTTATGTATATTTCTACATACATAAATATGTATTGACTAAATGGAGCCTTCGAAGAATACATTTTATTTATAAAAAATATATGGTATTATATCGCCATATACATCATCATTGGATGATTGAGTCAAATTGTATTTATCATGTATGACGGTGTGATAAAAACTAAATTCAATAATACACACTCACTTACTATACCCTACTCAATACTTATTTTTGGGAGTTTTTGTATTACATATTTTATGAATATTTCTCTGATCTGATTTATTAAAAATCTATTCTAGCTTCTTAGATCTGGATAATTGGATTCTACTTGATTAAAATGAGAGATTAATGCCTCTTTCGCTCTCTTAATAATTGAGGGAGATATTTGTGCTTGTTTAATAAATCACAAACATTCCATATGCACTCTTCTCATTTCTTCAAGGATATCCTTTCAAAGAGGGGAAAATTCTCAATACTTATCGAGTACTTGAAGTGATAATCAATTTTTGAGTACATAAAGTACTGATTTTTCTTGCCATGCCTGAGATAATGAAATAATTCAAGATACATGTGCATGAAGAATTACCCAAAATGCGCCAGCAAGAGCATGGATTCATAAATATATCCCATGAATATGACGTGCATCGGGACGATATGGTGAATAATATATTTCCTGTTTATTGGATAATATTAAAGTCTCAGTCTGCATAATCAGATTTAATTTATTATGATTATATTCGTGTAGAATTGCCTCAAGGAGAGCTAACTCTGGATTTGGCATATCAACAGGATAACTCATCAAAAGATGTCAAATAACATCTGAATATGATCAGGAATTATGAGAACCAGAACTTATGCCAAATGGAATTATTTTTTTGATAATATGATCAATTTCATCCATAAATCATGGAGATACTTTTTTAACAATTTCAAATGCATTTGAAAATAATCGTCTCCATTCTTCGGGATCGATAGATCAAAAAGAAATTCATACATTTTGCTTTTTATGGTCAGGATGAGTAGATTTATCTACATCTGGATTAATGAAATCCAATGTTAGTAAAATATTTGTGCCAGGAATTACTTCTTCCTTTTTATATAGAAATCAATCTACATCATAAGTTTGTTTCATAATTCTGAGTGAATCACAAAAATATTTTCTCTGTAATTCTCATGGTCTCTGACTTGCCAGTAGTAAACCATGAACATCAGGAAACAATAAAAAATCTGAGGATGGTACATCTTCGTCAATTTGAACTCTCCAGATATTCTGTAATTTATCTACAAATGCCTGTTGATACTTTTCAATAAGTGGATTTGGAGTGTAACCAAGAGTAGAAAAATGAGACATAAAATTCTTTTTAATGAATAGATGCAACAATTGATTTTGTGATGAGATCTAATAATTTAGTATGTAAGAACTCTTGATCAATGCGCTTAGAAAATTAACTATCTATATTGAGATTAATAACTTGAAATTTATGCTTTCTCATTTATAGTAAGAATAATATTCTCTATATACTTTGCATCATGATTTTGAGGAAAGACTTTCACAGAAGGAAAAAATTTTTTATGTTCATAAACTCATGAACATAGTTTATTAAGGGTACAATTTGAACATTCTTTCAGTTTTTCATGAAAAAAATCAGTCTCATGAATTTTTTCACGAAAATCAAGAAAATATACAATTCTCTCCTCATGTTTTACAATTTTTCTTGTTTCTGTAGAGGTATGCTCAAATCATGGAATATAACAAAGAGGCATTTTTTCTACTCGAAATGTACGTCATGAATCTTGTAATAATTGTAATGCTCGTCAAAGTGGATCACGAAAAGCTATAAAATCAGGAAGAGTCGACCATGCTGTCTCAGTTTTTCTCATCATTTCTGGATCAAGATTATTCCAAACAAAATGACGAATTCATGGAAATTGAGAAATCAAAAATTTCACAGTTACATCTAAATGTCACTGATTGTAGTGATTAATAACAGTATTTATCTGTACACGAATACCAAGATCAAGTGCATGTGAGATAGAAAACATGAGCCGCTTCCATGACCCCGGTGTATCAGTGAGAAAATCATGAATTTTTGGGTTGTATGAATATACAGAAAAATGAACGAGCTTAAGTCATGCTCTAGAAAGTTTTTCAACATATGGCCTACTGGCACACATCATTCAGTTGGATATGATTCTTGTATCTATATTATGTTTAGTAGCATACTCAATCCATCGAGGCAGATCTGGTGAAAGAGTAGGTTCCCCTCATGTAAATATAATACCATCATACTTACGTAACACAAAATCATCTATGAGCTTTTTACCTGTTTCATAATCTATATTCTTACCATTTGAAGGATTGGAACAAAAATGACAACCATTATTACAGTGTCGATTGACTTGAATATAACCAATATTTGCCATAAATTATTCTATAGGGTGAAGGATTTCGAAGCCATATGCACGGATAAAATTAATATGAATTCCCTTACAAGTATCATTAAATTTACATTTTTTACAAGAAATTGATTTTTTACGATAGAGATTTTTTATATAATTGCTTGTATAATCTTCGACGCAATACTCTTTTTTCAAGTTATTGTAATCTTCATATAAAACAGAATTATTTTTTGATCGAATACAAGGAGGAATATTCACTAGTTTCTGATGGCCTTTAAGTTCCATATTTTGAATAAATTCCAAAAAGTTTTGAGGCGTGGTACCATATTTTTTATATACTTCACTAGGAAATTCTTCTCATCGCAGAACCACATAATTATGTGTATCAATCTTTTGAATATCATCGGATCAGATAATAAATGGGTTGATCATAGGCACTGATATACTATCAACTGAGGCAATAAATTCATGACAATATTGTTTTAAAAAGCATACATCACAAGCATCCCCGAAACATTCAGGCTTTTTGCGTCATTGAGATCTAATAAAAGGATCAAACATTTCAATTGATTCGCCCATGGTTTCTGATTTAATCTTTCTTGGATCCTGGATGAGATCTTCAAATCATTCAAATGCTTCTGCTGGAAATCGATTTGTCCACATATAAACTCATGGCAATGTAGAGAGCTTCCATGTATCATGTAATGCTCCAATATGTTCTGAAATATTATAAAATAACTGATCCTTATATTGTGCAAATCCCCTACCAAATGGTATAATTTGCAATATATCAAACTCTTTGATTCAAAGCTTCATATAAAAGGAAACAATTTTAGGCAAAAAATCAACATTTACCTTATTCACTACAATATCGATATTAATTATCACATGTGGATGATATTTCCTTAAGTATATGAGTCACTTTAATGCCTTATGAAATGATCATGGTGTAGCGGTAAGATGATCATGGAGTTGTGCTGTATGTCCATGAAGGGAAAATGTAACCTCTTGTAATCAAAGCGATATAACCTTATCGCAAAATTTTGGAATAGCGAACATATTCCCATTGGTCACGGTTTGTATACGATCATAACCCAAACTCTTAGCATAAGCTATATATTCTGGAAATTTAGGATTTATCGTAGCTTCTCATCACGACAGAATTACTCGATTAGTATATCATGGTCGAAATCCATCCCTGATTTGTTTTTTAACTATATCCTCATCGATGAGTTTACCATCTTGTGCCTGACTATCCAAGCAAAAAAGACACTTTTCATTACAGGCAGCAGAAATACGAATCCAAATACGATTTTCTTTTGTGGTTGATTCTTTGGCGATGAGATTAGATTGATTGATCATTAATACGATTGAGATAAATTGAAAAGTAATCCATCATTTTATGTAATTGCAATTGTCACGAGACTTTACTATAAAGAGATTTTTCTAAATTTGAAATAATTTTCTTATAATCCTGGATTTTCGATAACTCTATACTTCATAAATCTATAGTCTTTACATCTCATATATAAAGAGAATTCTTTAGTGCTCTACCTGAAAAAGTTGAAACCATATCAGAATAATATATTTTTCAATCTATATCTATAAATAATGAATGATTAACCAGGCTTGTATCATATCAATTATTTTCCTGAAATCAGTAGAGCTTTAGAGAATGATCTTTGTGAGCCAAATCCAATATATATTTCATTACAATAGAGAGTGATTCAAGATTTTTATGTGACCATGGTTTTGTAAAATACACAGGCAATATATTATATCAGCGATATCACAAATCATATAAACGTTGAAATTGAATCAAGGATTCACTCTCTTGTCATGGGGAAATAATAAGGTTAAAGAAGACTTTTTCTTTGAGTCCAAATTGTTGAATAAAAGTATCAATTTTCTGATATTCAAAAATATGCTCAGTATCTATAGAGAAGAATATAATTTTGAACATATCACGAAAATAACTTCATATAGATTCATTGAGAAGTGTTGTATTTGTTACAATTTGGTAATTTTTTGGAAATTGTAAATTGTCACAGACATATTCTATATCCTTATAAGCTAGAAGTGGCTCTCATCAGAAAAATTTAAAACTTTCTATAAAACCACTATTCTTGTTAGCAAATTCAATAACTGATTCCCGTACGTCTTGGGAAATTCTCTGACCATCTTTTACTACATCACAATAAGTACAGTTATAGTTGCACGAAGTTGTTATATGAAGAATGATATTATATTTCATGATTTTATTTCTGAATTTATAAGATATTTAATATATCTACTTTGATATCTTATCTCGGATAAGACTGATTGTAAGAAGTTCTATAACAACTGCAAGTTTTAAAAAAATCTATACTTACATTTGAGGAAAATCAATAGAATCTAAAAAATTATCTAATAAAAAATAGTTTGTTCGAAGAATATCAGTATCAATCATCTTTCAGAATCCTTGTGTTAATAGAAACTTTAGATTCACCTCAAAAAGATTTTCTGAAATATATTTTCATCAGAAATAGTATTTTCAACAATCACACTCAAGGCTGATTGTATTATTAATTGTTACAGAATAAGACATACTATCCATATGTCATTCTTGAGGAATGTACTCAAATGAAATCTTATTGATAATGCTATCAAAATACGGACACAATAAGAATGCTCATAAACTATGCTCAATAATAGATCGATCTTTTGGAGTAGATATATGTATATTATTTATTTCAATAGAATTAATGAATCGAGAGAGCACTGATTCATCGATAAAGAACAAGAAAGAATCTTTGGATAGAATCTTTTCCAAGGTATTATGATTATAAGTGATCGGTTTTTCGATAATTGTAGGAGTCTTGCTATCATGATTGAGGAGTAGTTGTAGTACTTTCTCTTGTTCATCTAATGGGGATACTGCTACGATAATATATTGAAATTGAGAGAAAAACTCAGTTCCCTGTTCTTGAATGCTAGAAAAAGAATGGATAGCAAGAATTTGATTATTGTCTTTACGCAATAATCATGAATATGTAACAACTTCTATATTAAGTCAATACTTTCAAAAAAAATGTATATATTTCTGTGCCTGATGTCCAGCACCAAAAATTAAAATTTTATTCATAGATATGCGACTATATTATGGATATACAATAAAATTCAGTTATGAGTTTCTAGGCTCGAAAATTTATAGGGATCAAGGAGCCTGTTATTTTAAGCTTTTTAATAATATCTTTATACAAAAAAATGTCATAGTTTTTTTTGGCAAAATCATATACAAAATATATATGTATAAAGGGGCTCGGCAATTTTTCAATAATTTTATTGAGTTTCTCAAATTCTCATCGAGAGGTGACAAATATATCAAGATCTATCCGGAATTGTGGTGTGTTTTTTTTTGAAAATGCAATCAGATTATCAATAAAATCAATATCAAACTCATCAAGATGAATCTGGATATTTGTAACTCAGGTATAAAAAATATCATCTTGCAAAGCAAATTTACTATCAACAAGAAGTGTAATTTTGTAGAATCATACAGTAGTACAGTTTTTGATAATTCCATATAACGCTTCTTTATCAAAAGAGGATGTTGGAATCATAACTTGTCGAATATTTTTATCAAAGAGTTTTTTTAAATTTAACGTATTTCAATCTATCTTATATGCAAATTCGTTGTATTGAAAATCTCCAAAAAAATCTTTAATATAATTAGTAGGATTGAGGTGTTGTAGTCAGACATACTCATTCCATATTCAGCTACAGACATTACTATAGAGACAGGTATTACATTCTTGTATTTGTTTTTTGTTATTATCATTGATGTTATTTATCAAATAATGATCAGTGAAATTATAATTTTTCCTAAAAAGGATATTTTGAGATACCTCCAAGGAAGATGACAATGACGACATATAGCATGCTGGAAGACCAACAAAATGAGAGACAACTTCTTTTCATAGATTTTTCAGAAAAAATATTGCTCTGTTGTATAGAATTGCAACTTCTTCATATCTTGGATATATCCTTTCAAGAATTTTTTGTGCATCACCATGAGGTTGAACAATACCAATATGAAAAATACTGATAAATGGAAATCTACGAGCCAAAAATTGTATTGTTTCAAAAAAATTATCCTGAGTTTCTCGTGTAAGTATAGTATTTGTATAAATATCAATTCAAGCATTATGAAGGTTCTCGATTCAATCTATGATTTTAGAGTAATTTGATTCATATGAAACTTGGATCACAGAATCAAAAATATTCTTATCTGTCATATGAAATGAAACAAGTGCATTACGAACTCAAAGTTCTGCAATAATTTTAGCAAACTGCAGATCCATATGTGAGGCATTTGTTTGAATCTCAAATATAGGTTCAACTCACATCCTTTCGAGCACTTTACGAATATATTTAAGTGCAAAAATGGTCTCTTTTTTGAACAAAGTGGGCTCACCTCAAGAGATTGTAACAGTAAGCTGTCCAGATGAATAATTAGAATACTTAAGTTTATAGTGAAAATTACGAACGATATCTTCGATATTTTCTTTCATTTTTACATTACCTTCATTATCAGATACATTACAAAAATTACATCAAAAATTACATGCCTTTCAGACTCGTACAATAAGCTGGTCACATGATTCATTATTATCCATAATTATATTTTAAGTTTTTTACATATATTTTCAAAATGAAAATCGAGTGCTCTCTGTATAAATGGGTTGATATTTTTTGAGTGTAAATCTCAAATGGATGCCAGAAAATATCATTCATTTGTCTCAATCATTCAAAGTGATTGACATATATTATCATAATCTCATCGAAATCCTCAGTTATCAAAGTGATATCGACAAGGATGAATTCGATTAGAAAAGCTCATTACCTCTATGATATTAAGTTTTTTTATTATCTTCAAAAGAAGATAGAGTCCAATACGATAATACTTTTTTTCGAGACTCAAGTAATCTTTAGCATTTTTTCAATGTTGCATATCCCCAATAAATACACTTTCTTTTCATAGATAAAATCTCAATGTATGAATAAGGGTATCTTGTGTTTTGATAGAAAAAGAAAGATTACTAATTCATAACTGGCAATCGGATGAAGTATCGTACATCTCTATTTGAAGAAAAATATTCTTTTTATCGTTTCAATCATATATATCCAGAAGAGGTACTTCGTATATGTTCGAATGTCCATCTATAAAATTAACAGGAATATGTCCTATATGTATAAGATTTTGCTCTAGAATATCATACATTTCAAACCGGAATAAGATTCCACCATCTGTAAAATCTCGAAATATGAGTTCATAATGATAGTGTCTTAGAAGTTCTAAGATTCGAGATTCATGGGCCTTCAGAAATACAACACTCTGAATGAATCTATGATACTCGCCATTTTTTAATAAAAAATAAAATTGTCTAAACAGTAGATTATTATACGCTCGCTCAGAAAGTTCTACAGTAAGTTTCTGTGTTATTCCAGGAATAAATAATTCCAAGAGAAGTATCACTCATTTATTGGAGATTCATTGACTACATATTTTTTGAACTATAGCTACTTCTTTCATCATAGAATCTACAATTATCTTTTATAAAACATTCTGGACATCTATGTTCCTCGAAACAAAATGGTAACAATGGATCTATAACATCGAGTCGAAGGATATCTTCATCAGAAATTTGAGATAATACTCATTTTTCATAGTTGTAGTAACTATCATATTCTCAAAAAAAATCTCGACTAAATTTTACAAAATTTGCACGAAAATTCAACTTTTTTATTACCCTAAAAAGCTGATCAATTTTATCTCTTTTTAGGGTAATATCATATTGCAATATTTGCTTGTATTTTTCATAAGGTCTATCAAAAGGAAAATAATTTATAAATTCAAATTCCTTCACACCATATACTTTATTGAGCAGTATAATATCACGATAAATCGAATTAATACTTATATTATTAATATGAATAATAGCCTTGAGTCCAATTCTACTATTTTTTAGTAATTCCATATTCTTAAGTAACAATCCATAATTCAATCATCCTTGTGTAATAATATCATGATATCAAGAATGGAAGGCATGAAAATAAAATCAAAATGTAGATAATCAAAGTGATATCAGTTCATCCAAAAGTGATGATGTTATTCAACCCGTATTAGAAAGAATAGAGAAATGTTGAAATCATACAGTTCTGGCATACTTGATTATCTTTATAAGATCTGGATGAAGTAGTGGATTTCATCAATAAAATGTAAGAGTAGTGTCATTGGGGATACAAACAAGTTTTTGAGATAATAACTCTATGGGGATAAATGGGTTTTTATTTCTATAAGACTGTTCCAAACAAAATAAGCAATTGTTGTTACAAGTATTTACAATCCGTATATCCATATATTAAACAATTTTATTGGCTATATTACCGAGTGGATCAAATGCATCATAACTTCCATTAAATATATTTGCATCCATTCGAGAACCTCATCTACACTTCTCCTTATAACGACAATCGGAACATTCTTTTGGAAGAAATCCATTATTGAGCATTTTTTGAACGAAACTTCAACGCCAGACTGATATGATATCATTTTCAAATATACTTCATAAATTCGAGTCAAAAGCGCTCATGATCTGAATATTTCAATCTGTTGTAATAATAGTCTTTACATTATGACTATCTGACAGCTCCCCATCTATAACAGATGCTGCTACATCAAGATCTTTTACTACACAGAATGGTACGCTATCAACGAACTTAAAATTCGTATTATACTGTTTATTCAAGCGAGAAAGTTTATATATAGCAATCTTCACAAGTGTTTGTGAAATTCAGGGGGTTGTACCTGTTGAGTATAATCGAAAAAAATGCCAATCCTGGATTTGGAATTGAGATAAAACAAATTCATACAATTTTTCTAAATAAATAATATTTTTTGGACGGAGAATTGTAAGGAAATCCATACTTATATTCGGATAATTAATGATTTTTTTAAGTTGTCATATTTTTTTCTCGAATTTATTTTCAAATCACTTTAATTCATCAATCCCTCAAAAATTTCGAGCACCAAGTTGATTCACATCAAAATAGTCTTTATTATTAAACTCATGCATAGATACCATAAGAGTCAGACTGAAGTCTTTATTCAATCTCTCCAACGTTGCATCAGTTAATAATGTTCCATTAGTATTAATGCGCACATATATTCATTTATCGCGAATATACTCAAGCAAATCCCAAAAAAATGTTGCAGCAAAAGGTTCTCATCAAGTTAAGATAATATCTCTCGTTCAGGCTTGATAAAGAAGATCAACAATATCTTTATATTTTTGTAAACCTATATTGTCACGTGTATTTCTGGAATCAAGCGGATAATCATAATCATTAAAACAATAATTACAAAAAAGATTACACTTACTCGTTATAGTTAATACAACACCGAAAGGAATACTGTCATAAAATGACTTCTCCTGGAAGAAGAGGAAGTCTGGTTGTTGATTTTGATTAATAAGGTCTATAACTTTTTCCCGTAATCAAACATCATCTGATCTTACGAGCCAATTTTTGAGTCGAGATTCCTTGTTATCCAAATCATTATTATACAAAAATTCTACTGATTGCCTTAATTTTCCATGCATAAGAAAAATACATTCAATTAAGCCAAAGTCCTTTTCATGGATAGATTCAAGGGAATATCCATTACCGATATCTTGTTTGTATTGGATATATGGAAATAAGACTAGGGAATAAAAAATTTGAGTAATCACTTTAGTTAAATGTTTTGTAAGTAAAATAAAAGCATGATTTACATATAGCACTATATGAAAGTGAATTTTTTCTTTCCAAAAATCATGCTAGAGTATATTCCCCTAGCATACCCAAATATCACGTTCTGTCTATCTCATTGAGCGAACATTGAAATACCTCTCCAAATGAATTAATATAGAGGTATGCATATTTCATTACTTCACAGATATCCCCTGGTCATCTTTTAATATAGTATCATTTTAATTTCTGATCATCAAATAACATAGTATGTATCTTCTCTGATAAGCGTCATCACCAATTATGAACAAGAGAAATTCCATAATCTTTTCCGAGTATTTGTGCTAATTTTTTAAACTTTGGTAATTCTGAAAGTGTAATTGCTGAAAGCATAAATTCCATAGAATAATTAATACTCATGGTATTTGCTATCTGCAGTTTATTCATGAAAGTTGTATAAAAATTACCTCAAGTTAAATAATTATACATTTTTTCATTTAAAGAAAACACAGAAAAAGTAAGGGATACATTAAATCATCTATCATTTAAAGATCGTATAGCCTTAAAATGCTTTTCTGTAATAGCAAGTCATTTTGTCATGAAAAATAGACGTATAGTAGGGATCTCTCTAAAGAGATATTCCATAAAATCTTCTAATTGAGGATGAAGAAATGCATCCCCGAGACCGCAAACCATAATTTCTTCATATGATCATTGTTTTGCTAGTGCAACTATATCTTGAAAATGCTCAAAAGTAAGAAATGTATGTTTTTCTAGGTCACCGCGAGGACAAACGATACATTTCATTCAACAATAACTCGTCAGT
>JAIESH010000133.1 GCA_019746175.1 Candidatus Altimarinota bacterium | reverse complement strand
CTTCGATGAGTTTTGCAACGAATGATTTTTTAGTAATTAAGTTTTCGATTGACATGTTTTATTAATTAAATCTTTTCAATTGGAGCTATTTCTACGTTCATTTTTTTGACACCGAGTCCAGAGAATGCAATTTCTGCAATAGCATCGCGTATTGATACGATTGTTCCGACTCAATATTGAGCATGTTTAATTCGACTTCCTGCTACAAAATCTGAGGCTGAATGCTTTTTTGTTGGAGTGGTATTTTTCCCCATTCCACCAGGAGAATAAGCAAATGAAGAGGTGCTCGTTTTTTCTGCAGTTGGAAACAACGTATTGAAACTTGAAAAACCATTGGATCCACTTCCAAAAATACTCTGAGCTGATCAGCGTTTTTCTTCTACATCGAGGTACTCTGGGGGAATTTCCTTGATGAATCGACTCTTCGGATTGGCGCTATAGTTACCAAAAGTATAACGTTCATGCGCTCTAGATATATAGAGTTCCTTCTTGGCTCGAGTGATAGCTACATACATGAGTCTGCGCTCTTCCTCGAGTTGACTACTATCAACCAGAGAACGTGAATGAGGGAAAATTCCCTCTTCAGCACCCGCGATAAAAATAGTTGGATATTCAAGTCATTTTGATAAATGTATAGTCATAAGTGATACATATCCAGCATCAATTTTTTCTTTGTCTTCTTGGTCTCGATCTTGATCTGTGATGAGTGCTATATCCTCGAGAAAACTCGCAAGATTCTCAGGATAGATGAGTCCATCATAGCGTGATGCCATATTGAGAAATTCCGCAAGATTGTCCATTTTACCTTCAAATTCATCTTCTGTATATTCTGCCTTGAGATAGGCTTCATATCCAGTTCTTTTGATAATATTATCCATGAGTTCCCCTACGGTCGCAGTTTTTGAGAGTTCTCTGAGTCACTTATAGAGAAAAGAGAATCCTTGAATTCACTTGGCTCATACTCCTGTAATTGCGTTTAAGAGAAATTCATTTTCTGCCATTTCTGCAATTGAGATATGTTCTCGCTCCAGTATTTCCATAAAATTCTCGAGTGATTTTTCTCCAATTTTTCTCGCTGGAACATTGATAATTCTCTTAAGACTCATTGTATCGAGTGGATTGAATATAATGCGAATATATGCAAGAATGTCTTTTATCTCTCTACGTTCATAAAATTTTACCCCACCAAATACACGATATGGGATATTCTTACGAATGAGAGATTCTTCGAGAAGTCGAGATTGTCCGTTGGTTCTGTATAAGATTGCGAAGTCAGAATAGCTTGGAGCATTGGCATCTCGGATGGTATTGACTATGAGTTCTGCCTCATGTTTTTCATCGATTCCTTCGAGTATTACAATTTTCTCTCACTTAGGATTACTCGTAAACAGTGTTTTTTTCATCTGATTAGTATTATTCTTGATGACAGCATTAGCCGCATCAATAATAATCTGTGTAGATCTATAGTTTTCTTCGAGATTGATGACTTTTGCTCCAGGATAATCTTTCTTAAAAGATAGGATATTTTGTATATCGGCCCCTCTCCATGAATAGATTCCCTGCCAATCATCTCCTACTACACAGAGATTTCGAGTTTGACTCGAGAGCATCTTCACGATCTCATATTGGAGTAGATTGGTATCTTGATACTCATCCACCATAAAATACTGGAATCTATTATGAAAATATTCGAGTACTTCAGGAAGATCAAGAAGCTGGCGAAATAGTAGCAATAGATCATCAAAATCTAGAGCATTGTCTGCCTTGAGTCGTCCAGCGTACTCCTTATATACTTCGAGAACTACTGATGCAAAATATGAATCTACCGTTACTGAGAATTCCGTTGGAGTGAGTCATTTTCCTTTTGCACTTGAGATCATCCCATGAACTCCACGTGGATTGAATTCTTTTTCATCGATATTTTGTTTTTTCATGATTTCCTTCACAACTTTGATACAGTCATCAGAATCATATATGACAAAATCTTTTCCATAACCGAGTTTATCAATAAACATTCTGAGAAAAAATGATGCCGTCGAGTGAAATGTTCCTACCATAGGAAGTCTATGCTCACGAAAAGGATTGAGTCCGTCTGGATTAAGTCCGAGTTTTACAGCAATTCTTCATCGCATTTCCTTGGCGGCCTTATTCGTAAATGTTACACAAAAAATCGACCGAGGATCAATTCACTTGGTATGAATCATAGAAACTACTCGTTCAGTGATGGTATGAGTTTTTCCAGAACCTGCTCCAGCATTGATCAGGAGTGGTCAGTTGATGGTTTCTACGGCTTCTTGTTGTTGGGGATTGAGTTGTGACATAGGGTTTATTTTTTTCAAGGAGAGTGTATAGAAAAGGGTAAAAAAAGCGAGTAAAAATATAGAATTTACATCAACCGCTTCCCTATCGGATTTGTAGCGTTTTTTTCTTGCATTTCCGTTTCTTTCATATATACTTGAGGGAGTTATTTTATATATTCTCCACTGTGGATCTCGTCAAACTCTTCGGCTCGCGCTCGCGAGTCAAACTTCTCGAAAAACTTGTAATAGAAGATGTTGTTGCCAGATCGAATACTGGTTTTTTTATCCGAGAACTCTGTCGTGATGTAGATGAGCAAATCAATGCTGTGAGACGTGAGCTCATGAATCTCGAGGCTCTCGGGATACTCAAATCATACGAGCAAAATAAGAAAAAATATTATCAGATGAATCATTCTTCATTGATTTATCCTGAACTCATCGAAATGTTCATGAAAACGTATGATGTCATGAAGCCAGTCAAAGAATTTTTCAAGTGAAGAAAGTCTCTTGATCTCGTAACGATCTCTGATGCAGTTCTCAATTTTCGTAATGAAAATACCAATAATATTGTAGACATATTTATCATTGGTGATCTTGATAAAATCGAGTTTAATAATTTTCTAGAGAAAACATTCTTCTGAAAAAAGGTAAAATATGCTATCATGACAGTGGATGACTTCTCTCATCGTCTTGAATATGATGATAAGCTTGTTCTCTCTATTCTTGCACAAAAGTGAAACATCTTCCTCAGAGATCGTCTTGAAATCGAGTGAACTATAGAAGCCAAACTTCGAGCAAAGAATATCTTCTCAAAATAAAAAATCCCCAATTTGGGGATTTTTTATTTCTTTTTAGTCATTATAGTAATACTCTTTTTGATCATCAGTAGTAATCACATAGAGCCAATCAGATGGATCGAGAGATGTCACTGATTCTTTGGTATTTTTCACTATTGCATCGTATCATCCTGTATTAATATCGAGCTTACTACTATCATAGTTTGCATTTGATTTTTGTTCCACACGAGACACTACAATATATGAATCCTTCATATTACGGTAGAGATAGTTATCTTTACATATTCAGACTCCGAGTGATAATGGATCATTATAATAATCAAATGATATAGAACTACTACCAGGTGTAGTTATAGAATCAACACATCCATTTTTGGGAGTACGTGGATATTTGTTGTAATCAGCTTTGTAATAATCGAGATATCATGCAATATTTTGAACTGCATTGATTCTAATATTATCTCTACTTTTTTCAAAATATGAGAGTTTCTCAAGTTCTTGACTAATACTTGGTTTGAGAATTGTAAATTGTCCGAATTCAGCCTGAATCTTTGCTAAAAATTGAAATACAATACTTTCTGTTTCATCAGTATCAGTTTCCCAGTTGTATTTGTTATAATCCCACATACCAGTGAGATCATAAGTCCATGCATTGAATCAGTTGGTATCTATTTTTAGGGTAGCTACCGTTTTGTTTGATTTTTTGAGAGTTGAATATATTGAGGTCTTATTGCCAGTGTAATCAAAGAGATATTCAGAAACAGTTCCTGTGATTTTGGTATCTTGGGGCGTCATATTGAGTATTCCTTTCCAAGGGTACTTTACACCTACTTCTTCAGCTGATATTTCTATTGTTGGAATATTTTGAGAATTACGGGAAATCTTACTATTCATGCGTACTGATTCATCGAGATGATTAATCCAGAGTGACGAACCATCTGAAGTTATATTCCATGGAAGAGAAACTCCAGGCAATAGATCAACTGGGAATGTCTGGAAAAACTCACTATATTCAGAATTAAATATTCGAGTGAATTCTCTCAGGATCTTGGAATTTACACCAAGTACAAAAATATTTTCTTTTTTTGCAATCGGAGTTAGGAATGATTCCTTGTGTAATGCATCTAATGTATCATTGATCATCTTGATAACGATCTCATTGTTGTTTGCATTTTCAATGATAGATTCAGCATAGGTTTTACTTGCTTTTTGATGGTATACTTTTCATTTGAGTGCAGAGAGTACCTCTTCTATCATCTCTACATCCACCATTATATCCTTCGGAGGAGTGAGTGAATAATCTTTGAGTGATATATAGATATCTTCTCCAAGAATTATCATAGATCCATCTATCATGATTTTTGATGTTTCGTTGGTTTTATTTTCTTTTACGAACACATTGAACTTCATATTCATCTCTAGACTTTTCCCATCTTTTGATACTACCATTTTATAGGATTCAATTTGCAATCCTACATCCACTTCACTAGAGCGAAGTGAAAAACTCATATTTCCAGTTTGTTTCTGATCTGTTTCTATATACTGACTCATTTGGGCCTTGAAAGACGAGAGAAAATCCTTCTGATATGCTAGTACGCTTGATTCTACCCGTTGTCTATCAGAATCTGATATATCAAATGTATAGGCATTATTTTTGATTTCTCATAAAAATATATTGATATTTCCAAGGAGTTCTTTTTTAAGTAATCGATTGAGTGGAATGCTCGAGTGCCGTGATTCCACTGCTTTGATGGATTTAATATTTTCTTGTATTGCATTTTTGATCCATACTTTTCCAGTTGGATTCTTGATATTCTTCATTAGAAGATTAGATTCTCGAGTGATTTCTCGTGTATTCGTAGCAGCATGAATACTTCATATATTGCTGCCGAGTAATACGAAAACAATGAATAGAGATAAAAAATATTTCATAAAAAAGTGTATGATAAATAAATATCATACACTATATTAATTCAATCTTAAATATCAAATATTATGAGAAATACTTGGATAAAAACATTCTCGCTTGGTTCATTCTCTTAATAACTACTTCCTCTACTTCTCAAGCAAGTAATGCCTCTGGACTGATTGTGAGTGTGAAATGCCCCGTATATCCTATATCTTGCATCTTAATGAGAAGTGATTCGAGTGGCATTGTTCATTCTCCTGGAAACAATCCAGAGTGTTCTTCATTCTTATCAGATAGATAAACGAATCACATAGTAGAGCCAAGGAGTATAAATGTCTTCATGAGATCAACTCCACTTTGTGGATCAACATTATCAATAGAGAGTGCCGTGTGAGCGGTTATTTTTTTGATAGTTTCTGGTCTTGCATCCCCGTATTCTGATATGATGAATAGCCAGGTTTTTGGTGGAGCATTGATAATATTGATCGTGATATTTGGATATTTGTGCGCTACAACTTGGAGATATTCTCAGAACCAATCACGTTCGCGATCAAGCCTATGTGGTGGATGAAGATTGAGAATCTTAACTCCAAGATCATCAGCAAGTGCGAGAAGTTGATCGCATTGTTTTTTATTGAGTTTGCGTTCAGGAGCAGTTATGCTGATCACTGGCAGACTTGTTTCTTGAATGAGCGAATCAATATACGTGGCATCATATGTATCAAACGCATTGAAATCTACAGATAGATCAATTCCTTCGAATTCTCCCTGCTTCGCAAGTTGGAAAATTCTATGGAGTCCATATCCTGACAGTGATGAGGTAGAGAGGAGAAACATGAGATTATTGTATTAAAAATATTTTTAAACTTTAGGCATATCTAATACTTCCAAAGCTCTATTATGTCAATTTGATTGTAGCCTAGTAATCTCAGATTTATAGAATCTATCGATTACAAATCCATAAATAGTATATTGATCTGGTTCAAGTGTAACTTGAGTACTGGCTAGAGTTTTTTTATCTATGACATATCTTTTTATAGCAAACATAATTGCATAATATATTTCTTCCAGGTCTTTTATCGATGCATTAGGAAAAAGATTATCTGGTTTTAGGGTTTTTCTGTAGTTTTCAATGCTATCCCAACTCGGATTATCTTTATCTTGAGAATCACTCATTTCTCACTTTAATATAGCTTTATATAAGTTGCCAACTGTAAAGTCAATATTATTAGAAGCAGGTATTTGAACTTCATCTAGATCATTTAATCCAAAAAAAAACTTCATGTTTTGCTCAAAATCTTCAGGATATTTAGGTGTATTTTCTGATAAGGTATTCATATATTATTAAGTACAAAATAGATTACTATAATACTGTCAATTATATATTACCAGTTTCGTATAAAAAATACAAATTTATTCTTTATTTCGTATGCTATCAATGCGATATTCAGAAAACCTTACATGACGTTGTGCAACCATTTGTTGAATGGCTTTTTCATTTTTATTGAGGACTGCGTTTCCACTTTTGAGTTCGAGAAATACAATTTCCCGAAGATTTCCCTCTGAGAGACCATCGAATATGATATAATCACAACCTTTTCCTATGAAAACCATATCCTTTGGTGAATATGGAAAACTCGGAAGTGCTGGCAATATCTTCTCGTATACTTCTCAGAAAATACTACTTCTCGATCATTGTACTGCTTTGGATCTAATTCCTCGATGTTCATGCATGGAAAATATTTTCATCAAAAAAACTCAGATCAAAAATCCGAGAAGTCCACCCGCGATGAGTGTGATTATATCCATACACTTTTCATTGCCTTTTTAGTACTTTTCTATACTATCCTCATATCATTAAAAATCAAGAAATTAATAACTCATACACTATGCTTCGAATTGTTTTTACAAGAAATACACTTATCCGAGATGTTGCTATCGCAACGCTTCATCTTTCTAAGAATCCAACACAAGTTTCTGTTGATTTTCAAGTATATCAAAAATCCGATTGGATAGTTATCTATTCGTTGGCATATGATATTGATTTTGTACTACCTATAATCCTGGAAAATTGGGATCCAGATCGAGTGTATCTTCCTTATATCGGAAGATCTGTTGATATGATGCATGAGATTGGTGATGTGATCATGCCAAATGTTTTCATGTCTTATAACCCACAAGTGGCATCACTCGATCCTGATTCTGAAGAAGTTAATCTTCCGGATATTTCTGCCAAATTCCTCGATATTTACCAGGAACAAAAAGATTATTATGTAGAAGATTATGGTCTTTCAGTAGGTGGAATTGTAGTAGATAATGTTCCACATGATGAATCTATCAATACAGCACTTATGATGAGTTACGAATGAGATGTATATGTTGGAGATTCTCTTGATGCTGCCTATACCGTAGTTACTGGAGATCTTGTTCCAGCATTGATTATCTGTGGAATTGTAGAATGAAAAAAATGACAACATGAAAGCGGAACCCCAGAACAGATGGCAGTTCGCCATATTTTTGAGACGATTCGTCTCACTGAGGATGATGAGGAATAGGGTGAATTATTGAATTTTTTCAACTATTTTGAGTAAATTAGCATTATTTTTGAGAAGTGCTTTAATTGATTTTACTCATCAGGAGAGACTTTTGTAATTTGTTTCGAGCATATATCCTGACAGTCAGAGATATTGCCGTTCTCTTCAAATTATATTAATAATTTCAGGATCTATAAGTCCTAGTTTTTTGCTAATTTCCATGAGATAATCTCGAGACATAGAGTTAATATATACGTATCCATTTGCTTCATATAAAACAATATCACTCGTCACTCCATTTATCTTAAAATTTCTTTGATTTGGGTAGTCTGTTGGTATGATGCTCAAAATAGTATTCATATATTTATTATTCTGTGATATAGTGCACTGTGAGATAATAACGTTGTTCGCTAGGAACTACGATAATAGATAGTCCAATTTTAGTAAAGTATGGTTGTATAATGCTACGATAATGTACATCATAAGACTTCCCTTTTTCATTCATAAAAAAATTAAAAGTTGATTGAATCGAACTAATAAGTTTATCAGTGCAATCTCATGAATTACAATTATAGTAGCCGTATCAAAGGTTTTCAGTATGCTTCGCTCTATTTACTACTTTCGGATTAACTCATCTTGCTATGAACCATTCATCAATAGTATTAAAATTATAATAACTATCAGATGGATTACGTCGGTGGTGATTCTGTCCAGATCATTTTGCGAATTCTACATTCCAATCGTAGGCAGTTGCATCTATACGTGAATCATACGAATATGGTGTAAGGCCTTCGGATCGTCGCACATTATTATAGAGATCAAGCCAAGCGGATCGTACTCTCTGCATATCTACGTTCGGAGGTACTGGAATATTAGTATTGATAGCTTGCGGAACTTTGATTGGAACAATATCTGGTGGACGTTTAATAACAAGTGGAGTTGTTGGTGTCGGCTGTACAGGACTGATAACTGGGATAATTGTACTTGCATTTTTCTTAGCAAGTTTCGCATATTGTATAGCAGCAAGTCGATCCTTGGCTTCTTTTTTGATTCTTGCTTGCTCAGCAAGTCTGGCTGATAGATCATTTTTTTTATTGATTTTCTCTTGTCGTTGCATCTGGGCATTGAGACTTGGTTGCAATCCAGCAGCATTTGCAGGAGTGAAACTCAGAGAAATTATCGAGATGAGAAATATAGTAATAGTATGTTTCATGTTTATAGTTTAGCACAATATTTGACTATTTACAAATTTATTTAAAAATATGCACTGTAAAAGTGCATTGCATATTTTTATATCTATGGAATTCTGAATTCATAATCATCAAATGCTTGGCTTCACTTCAGCGCCCTGAGACATCTGATGGTATTATTATGCCAATTATATGGTGATGAAGCATAGATTATACCATCAGGATTTCACCATCTTGAGAGTTCACTTACTTTTGTATATTTTTTAAGATAGCGATTATTGAATGTTTTTGCCATCCAATTAATTCATTCTTCAGCTGAAGTAAATGTATACGTTCATCCACTGTCAGTATTTCATACATTTCAGATATTATATTGTGTCTTAAGATGTTGTCCTAGGGTGCTCTCAGCAAGTCCAACACACATCATGAAACTTGGATCAATTTTGTTTACTAATGCAGTAGATTTCCAGATTTTCAGATCTTGAAAATCTGGAGTTGCATACTTGGAGAGAAGATATAGTTGTCTCTCACTTTCGTTGTTACCTATGAGTATAAACTTGGTTTGACTCAATGGCATTCTGGTGGTAGTTCCTTTATTATTGGAATTTAAAAGAAGCTGTTTTTCTATTAATCTTTGAGCTCGACGTTCCGTAAACATGTTTCTTTTATTGATTTTTTCCTGTTTAATCATCTGTGCCTGTAGGCTTGGTTGTAGAATGGGTTGCAATACACTTGCATTCGCAGAAGTGAAACCAATAAAAATAATCGAGATGAGAAATATAACAATAATATGCTTCATATAGTCATATTAGCAGATTAATTATTTATTGCAAAATTTATTATTTGTTGATATAATACATATATATTAATAATAAGCTTATGTCAATATTACTACATAGCTCTGATTCAAGAGAACTTCCTATTATTGATGAAGCATTTTTGGACTCCCAATTAGAGATTCCCAATAATACCGGAGTTGGTGGCATTCATGATATAACAGTTTCTGATATCCAGTCTTTAATGAGTAGTCCGATTGATGCTTTTTTATCACGTCTTAGTAAGTCATGATATAGTATTGATCAAATTATTGATATTTTCGAAAAAGCGATACTTACATCACACCTTATTGAAAAGTATCATGATCATTGGTTAAAAATAAAAAAAAGTATTAACAATCCTATTGGTATGATAAAATTACTTGATGAATCATTTTTGCAAAATATAGAAAATAAACCAAATTATAAGCAACAATGATTTGATCCTGAATATATGAAAATAATTATATTCATACAATCATTGTATCAAAAAGAAACTCCCTAATTAGGGAGTTTCTTTTTGATAATATCGGTAAATATTTTTGGATTTCATTGTCCAGCCGATTTCTTCATGCATTGACCTACGAAGAATCCGAAGAGATTGATTTTTCCTGATTTGTATTCTTCTACTTGTGCCTGAGATTCTGCGAGTACTGCATCTACTATTGATTCGAGTGCTCCAAGATCATTTTTTTGTCTGAGTGAGAGTGAATCTACCCAACTATCTGCTTGTCCTCATTCGAATACGAGTTTTTCTATAACGATTTTGGAGTTGGTAGATGAGAGCTCATCAGCATTGACGAGCTGTATCACACGAGCAATTTCCTTGGTTTCTGCCTTGATATCAGTGAGTGAGAGTTTTGTCTCATGACTTTCAAATATAGCAAAGAGAATTGTGGTGATATATGAACAAGATTTTTTCGGATCTTTGGTAATATTTACTAGTTCTTCGTAGAAGTTACTCGTGATGATATTCTCAGATAGTATTCTCGCATCATCGTCGATTAGTTTGTATTCTTCTAGATATCTCAGTCTGCGATCGATTGGAAGTTCTCTGATTTCTCTACTCGTGATAAATTCTGTAGTGAGATGAAGTGGTGGAAGATCAGGATCTGGGAAGTATCGGTAATCCATTGCATCTTCCTTGCTACGCATCGGAGTAGATACTCATCGCTCATCGCTCCATCCACGAGTCTCTTGATCAATAGTTCCACCTGCTTCATAGATCTCAACTTGACGAGTATATTCAGCATCGATAGCACGTCCGATAGAGGCAAATCCATTGACGTTTTTGAGTTCTACTCGATTTCGAAACTTGGTT
The DNA here is from genome assembly GCA_019746175.1 of Candidatus Altimarinota bacterium. Taxonomy (GTDB): domain Bacteria; phylum Patescibacteriota; class Gracilibacteria; order BD1-5; family UBA2023; genus JABFSX01. The sequence goes on along the minus strand of JAIESH010000133.1, from coordinate 4,131 downwards.
TCTCACTGGAGACGAACAGAGATATTGACATCACAACGGAGTTGTCATTTTTCCATATCAGCATCAGACGCTCCACACCATCTCATGAGTTTCTGGAGTTCTTCGAGATATCCGAGTACATCATCCTTGGATCTGAAATCTGGTTCTGTTACGATTTCCATAAGTGGAGATCCAGCACGATTATAATCACAGAGAGTTTTTCCTCCTGAGTGTACGAGTTTACCTGCATCATTCTCGATATGCATATGATGAATACGAAATGTTCGTAATTCTCCATTTACCATAGTTTTTACTTCCCCGCCCATAGCAACTGGTTGATAGAGTTGTGTTATCTGATATCCCATTGGAAGATCAGGATAAAAGTAACTCTTACGATCAAATATGCTTGTTTCCTGAACAACAGATCTGAGCGCGTGTGATGCTCGTACGGCAAGATCTACAACACCTGATGAAAGAGTTGGAAGCATACCAGGGAATCCCATACAAACAGGACAAACATTGATATTTGCCTCACTTGCGAGTTCGAGGGCATTGGCACAAGAACAGAACATTTTGGTTTTTGATTTGATACGAACATGGGTTTCAAGACCCATGACGATCTCATATTTACTAGACATAGTATGATTTTTTAGATGGTTTTATTGTATGGAAAAGCCAAAAAAGACAAGGGAAAATTAGTTGCTTTTTCTCAAAATACCATAATATCCAATTATGTTATAAAAAATAATCCCCTATTTATGAAGTATACTATACTATGATTTTTGTTTATTGGATGAATACTTCTTACTCTTGGTGATATCGCGCTCAAAAAATGGGCAATATCTGATAAGTATATGTTTTACGGACTCGGGCTTTTTCTCTATCTTATTGGTATTATATTTTTTTCTTTTACCCTTCGCGAAAAGAATCTTGCTATAGCAAACACGATTCTAGTAACGGTGAATATAATTTCACTTGCTTGTGTGAGTCATTTTTACTTTGAAGAAAAACTCTCAATAGTACAACTTGGTGGAATTATATTATGCATGATTGGTGTAATTATGCTCGAATTATGAGCACAATAAGCAATTTTTTGCAAAAATAGTTTGATTAATATGTTCTAATTTATATACTCCAATCGTAATTATGTTGTAGTATATTATTTTGCAATAAGCTAACATGTTATCAAATACTAATGATTTTCATTGACCTGTAGGTCCCTGTAATGATACTGCTTTTTTTCAAGAAGTAGATAGCCAGTTTTGATGACTTTTGGATATGTGTATTAAAACTGATAGAGAAGTTGATGAAGTAGAAGAATTAAAAAACGAGAATTTAAAGAAAGAAATTATAGAATACGCTAAAAAGATTAGGGTAATTCAATCGTTTCCTTTAAGGGCTGAGGTCCAATTTAAATTTGTTGACTATGACAATACTCTCTCTCACGACAAGAGAAGGTTTCAAGTTTGTAAAGAGTTAGAAGATAATAGATGAAAATTGGCTTACCCAATAATAAAGAAATATTTTTGAAGAAAAGGTTCTAATGGAAAAAGAGAATATGTGAGAGTGCTAAAGTATCATGAATTTTATGATCCAAACAATCCGTATCATGTTATTTTAACAGCTTGAGATGAAGAATTGCAGAGACTCAAAATTAAAAACTCAGGACTTTGAGATCCAAAATTTATCATCGTAGATGATGCGGACAAAAAAATAAGAGCTATTATAGATTTTATTTTAAAGTTAGGCTATATACCTTGAAAAATTCAATTTATTGATGATAAAATTAGAGAGTTTAATTGAATAGACCAAAGACTTAGTAAATTACTCTGAATTGAAGTAGACTTTTTTCAGGCGATACCACAAGAGGATAAAAGTGTAAAACTCATCAATATTACACGATCTGTGCAAGCTGGTGTAAATGGAATCTTAGCGAATGCTATTGATATGAAAAATCCCATGACGGCTAATATTCGAAATCCCATGACGGCAAAAAATGATCGTAGTGAGATCTTAAGTGCTTAATAGTATTTCTTTTCTTATAAAATAAACTTGCTTTTTGACAGATCATCTCATTTCATGAGATGAAAAATAACTCTATTGAAGATTATCTGTTTTTTTAATTTTTTATTTGCTTTTTAGCCCTCTTTATCTATACTCTTCCCGATATTTCACTCGGAAAATGTGTGAAGTATTGGGATTTTTTGGTTATACAAGGATACTTCCTCATGTTCATATTCTGACTAAGAATCAGATGGATATGCTACGTATCTGACAAATATCTCGGTAAGGATTATTTTTTTATTATTTCTATATTATGGCAAACGCTACACTCATTCAGAGTATGCTCGAGAACGCAGTCCACATCGGACACAAGCGTGAATACTGGTCTCCTAAGATGCGCGATTATATCTACGGTATCCAAAACGGAGTACACGTGTTCAATCTCTACAAAACAGCTGAGAAACTCGAAGAAGTTAAGGCAGTTCTCGAAGATCTTTCTTCTAAAGGAAAATCTATCCTTTTTGTTGGTACTAAGGTACAATCAAAGGATCTTGTTGAGGCTATCGCTACTTCTACTGGACACTTCTATGTTAATACTAAGTGGGTTCCAGGACTTCTCACAAACTTTACAACAATCAAAAAACGAATTGCATATTACAACGAACTAGAACAATCACTCGCTAACGGTATGCTTGATGGTCTTACTAAAAAAGAAAAGGCAGTTAAACTTACTGAACTTGATAAGCTCAAAGCAGCATATATCGGTGTAAAAGACATGAAACGTACTCCAGACCTCGTAATTGTGGTTGATGGACACTACGAAGAACTTGCTCTTGCTGAAGCAGCTGTACTTGGTACAACTACTATCTCACTTCTTGGTTCAACTGGTGATATCGACAAAACTACATATTTCGTTCCTTGTAATGTTAACTCTATCAAGGCTATAGCATATATGCTCGGAGAACTCAAGTCAGCTATCAAGGCTAAGAAAGTTGAAGATAAGAAACCAATGGGAAAAGTTGAAACTCTTGCCCCTAAGTCTGCGGCTCCAAAGGCTAAAAAAGAAGCTATCGCTCCAGCTGTATAATTTTCCAGATTTCTAATCCAATAAAATTATGACTCCAACTACAAGTAATGTGCCAAGTCAAGAAAGAGTTGCTGCAGCCCTTGCATCAATTGTGTTTTTTATACCACTTTTGATGAATCTCAAGACTCCATTCGTTATCAAATATATGAAGCAAGGATTCTTGATTAATGTGATTGAAGTTGCAATTGCAATAGTTGGTAGTTTTCTATGGCTTTTCTATGGGATTTTCGGGCTCTTGAATTTGGTATGTATGATTACTTCCTTTTTTCTTGCATATCAAGCCTATCTCGGAAAAGAACATGTAATCAATGTTATCTATGATAACAGTGAAAAGCTCATTCAAACACTTGGACTCAGTAATTTGTTTACTTCAGGTAAATAATTACAAATTATATTTTATAAAAAAATAAACACTATGGTAACTGCTCAAATGATCAAAGAACTCCGCGAGAGAACTGGAGTTGGTATGTCTGACTGTAAGACTGCTCTCGTAGAAGCTAACGGAGATATGGATATTGCAATTGATTCTCTTCGCAAGAAGGGTCTTGCTAAGGCTGCAAAACGTTCTGGAAATGAAACTTCAGAAGGTCGTATCAAGATTGTTACAGAAGGAAATACTGTATACGTTGCAGTAGTATCTTGTGAAACAGACTTCGTTGCTCGTAATGAGACATTCGAAGGTATGCTCGATCACTTCATCACTATCCGTAAGGGTGAAGCTACTGATGAAGCTGCAATCGTAAAGGCTGAAGAACTCAAGGCATCTGAATATACACTCAAGGTTGGTGAGAACATGCAAATTCGTGCTCTTACTAAGATCGAAGGTGAGGTGATAGCTTCATACGTACACTCAAACTTCAAGAACGGTTCAGTAGTTATCGCCAAGGCTGGTACTGATGCTGATCTTCTCAAGCAAGTTGCTATGCACGTAGTTGCTTCTAATCCTCAAGTAGTATCACCAAGTGATATCTCTGATGCTGATGTAGCAAAAGAAAAAGAAATCCAACTCGCTCTTATGGAACAAGATCCTAAGAATGCAAGCAAGCCAAAAGATATTCTCG